>JANNUY010000109.1:0-1412 GCA_031414155.1 Acidobacteriota bacterium | reverse complement strand
CCGTCAATACGCGAGTGACGCGGTGGCCCGCCCCAAGCCACATAACCTTTCGCGCTGTCCGATGCTGTGATGCCCCAGATGTTTTCAGAATAGCCGGGAAACTCTTTCGCCAAATCCATACAAAACTGCCGATGCACTCGGGTCGCCGTCACCGAGTTTTGAAAGTAATCAACATAAGGCAAACGGTTTTCGCGGCGTCTGCGAAAGTCTACGAAGGCGTGCGAAAACTGATGAGTAAAGAGCGGCGTATTCGACCCCAAATAGCGTCGCCGCTTGTATTCGATCCACGAACGCCGCCACGACCACCATACGCGCGGCGTGATTGCGTGCGTAGGCGAACCAATCGCCAGCAAATAAAGCAGCGGGTGTTCGCTGTAAGTGTCCCAACGATTTTTGATGAATCCGCTTTCAGGATGCCAACCGTGCGCAAGCAGGCGCGCGTGACCGTTGAGCATCCACTGAAAATCAATCGCGCGGTAAAGTTGCGTGGCGAGCGCGGGAATCTCTTTGTCGTTGGCGAAATATTGCCGCGCCGTCAATACGCCGCCCATCAGCAAGGCCGTATCAATCGAACTGACTTCGCTTTTCCAGGTACGCTCGCCGTTGCGCCAATCCATCCAGTGATAAAACCAGCCGTGTTCGCGCGGCGCGCGTTCGCTGAGGAAACGCAGGCAATTCAGCGTACGTTCTTGCGCTTCGGTGCGTTTGATCCAGCCGCGTTCAGCCGCGATGCACAGCGCCGTCAAGCCAAAGCCCGTTGCCGCAATGCTCGCCGTGTTGCGATGCGTTTCGTCGTGTGTCGTGCCATCGGTGCGTGCGCGGTCGAGCGTCAAACCAGTTTGCGCATCGCTTTGTTCGAGAAAGTATTGAAACGAATGGCGGCAGAGGGCTTCGAGAAATTCATCGTCGGCGCGGGTGAGACGATAAGCAGCCTCAATCGGCAACGTCGCCAGCGACAGCGCGGGCAGTGAATAAAGAAATGAACGGCGTGAAAGCATATTGATTGATTGACGAATCGTGACTCAAAAAGTAAGGCGCAAACCGCCATCGCAGCATACGCTAACGAGTTCGTGCTGCTCAATTGGCGAGGGCTGATTGAAGTTTACGTCATCGTGCCGGAATCAAGGGCACACGCCCGCCGCCGTAGCCGCGAACCATCCTCCATCCGTCAAAGTGAATTTGTCGCCGAGCTAATTTGCACTTTTATCTTTGGCAATAGTGCGATGCGGTGGCGGATGTTTGCCAGCCAATGACATCATTCGCCTCAGATTGACGACGCCCTCCCGATTCAAATCCAAAGCCTCGACCGTCGCGCGTCCCGTAGGCGTAAGGCCGATCAAGAGCGTGTAATCGTGATTCCATTCAAAGTGTTTGTGCCAAATATCGCGGCGCGGATGGTAAAGCGGTACGGT
>JANNUY010000108.1:0-4786 GCA_031414155.1 Acidobacteriota bacterium | reverse complement strand
GCTTAGGGCCGCGTCAGCCGATTTTTCGTGACCGTTCGTATAATTACAACGCGACAGCGGGCGTATCGGTGAACCGCGACGCGCACACCTTGCGTTTCAGCGGGCAAGCGCGCCGCTATTTCGCCAACGTATTCAGCCCGAGGACGCCTGCCGGTGCGCTCACGTTCAACACGGTGCTGACGGGCTTGCCCGGCTTGCGCAACACGGGCAACGGTTTCGCTACGTTTTTGCTGGGACAGGTCACGCGCGCCGAAGAAACCATCGTGCTGCATCCATCTTATTGGCGAAACAATTTTATTGACCTGAATGCTTCTGACGAATATCGCGTGCGGCCTGGCGTGACGTTGAACATAGGCATCAGCTTTGAGATTTCTACGCCGCGCATTGAGAAATATGACCGGCAATCCACTGTTGCGCTCGACCGCCTCAACCCCGCAAACGGCAAGCCCGGCGCATTGATTTTCGCCGGACGCGACGGCATCGGGCGCGGGTTGCAACCCACGACGGCTAAATTAGAGCCGAGCATCAGCTTGAGCATCAACCCTTTCAATGATCGCCGCACCGTCGTGCGGATGGGTTACAGCCTGAATTACAACAGCTATATCGTGACGGGTTCCGCGCGACATTTCGGCACGCAAGGTTTCAACGCCGCGCCGATTTTCATTTCGCCCAACGAACAGTTGCAGCCCGCGTTTCAACTGCGCTCAGGCTTGCCGCTCACCTTTCGTTTGCCGCCTGATCTCGACGCCACGGCGGCGAACGGCACCGAACCTGATTTCATTAATCGCGATGGAGTATTGCCGACTGACCAGCAATGGACGTTCAGCGTGCAACGCGAACTGCCGCACGCTCTGCAACTCGAAGCGCGTTACACCGGCTTGCGCAGCCAGCACCTTTATGTTGACAGCCTGATTCGCGTGAACCCTTATCGCGTGTCGTTGCTGCAATACGGCGAGCAGTTGTATGACGACGCCTTTCGCAATTCGCTGCGTCCTTATCCGCAATATCGCAGCTTCGATCTCGGCGGGCTTTATCCGGCGGGCGATAACGAAGGCCATTCGTTGACGATGACGCTCGACAAGCGTTTGTCGCAAGGATTATTCGGTCGCGTGATTTATCGGTTCAGCAAGCTGATGGACAACTATTCATCGGGCCTTCCGCAAGACCCCGACAACCTGCGCGAAGAATGGTCGCTCTCAACGGGCGACATCACGCACAGCCTTTCGTTGAATTACACCTATGAGCTGCCCTTCGGCAAAGCCAAACGCTTTCTCAACGATGGCAGCCTGCTCGCTAACGTGCTGGGCAGTTGGAGCCTGAGCGGCATCAGCACCGTGGTTGGCGGCAATCCGTTAAGCATTCGCCCACTGTTTAATCGCACGGCGACGCTGATTGGTGGCCTGCGCGCCAACGTTGTTCCCGGCGTTGATCCGCAAGTTGAGAACCCGACGGCGGAAAGCTGGTTCAATCCGGCGGCGTTCGCGCAACCCGACGATTTCACGATTGGTAACGCGGGTCGCACCCATCCCAATTTGCGCGGCCCCGGCGAACAGTTCCACCACCTCTCGCTCACCAAGCGCGTAGAGCTAACCACCGACACCTCGCTTGAATTCGTGACCGAATCATTCAACTTTCCCAATCACGCCAACCTCAACGAACCCGACACACGCATCGGCCCAGCGTCGAGTCCGAACCTGAACACTGGCCGCATCATTGGCTCAACAGGCGGGCGCGTGATGCAGATGGGGTTGCGGATTTTGTTTTAGACTGAGGGCTGCTTAAGATGGATGTGTCAAAGTCTTAACCACAAAGGAGCCGTTTATGAGTTTGCAAACAGGCACAGTAGAAATCACAGGTCTAAGCGTTGAGTTACTGAAAGAGATTGACCAACGTGCCGGGGCTGCGGGCCACACCGTAGAGGACTACCTTCGTGCCTTGATTGAACAGCAACATGTGCGCCTTGATTTCTCACCGGATGAAGTTGTTGTGTTACGCCAAGAGTTACAGGCTGCGCGTGACCAAATAGATCGGGGGAATTTTTATGCCTATCCTTCTGTTGACGCGATGATGGATGACATTGAAGCCGAAATCGAAAACCGTAGCAGGCAAAGAAAGAATGGCGGTTCTCAATGACACAAGTCATCCTCTCACCAGAGGCACGCGAAGATTTAATCGCAATTGGCGAGTATCTGATGCCGCACAGCCAGTCAGCCGCTGTGCGGACGATGAAAATGTTGCGTAAGAGGATAGACTTGCTAGCGGTGTTCCCTTATATGGGCATTGCCCGTAACGACCTCTTGCTCGGCTTACGCTGTCTAATCGTGAAAGAATATCTGGTTTACTATCAGCCAACCGACAAATTGGTCGAAATCCTGCGCATAAGTCACAGCGCGCTATCACAAGATGATTTGTTTCAGTTCTAAAGAGATAGTGTTGACGATTCAGCGCTATAAGTTCGCTATACAACGAATCGCTTGGTTGGCGCTTTGGGTACTTGCTTATTCAAGCCTTCTGTTTGCTCAAGCGAACCCTGCTCCGGCTTCCAACAAACCCCAACTCAAAGTCCCTGTCTGGATTGAAACCGAACAAAACCAATTCTGGCTGGAAGGCAAGCGGCAATCATTCAAAGTCTTTCTCGACGATCAGGAAGTCGCGCTCAAGAATTTGCAAGGCCCCACGAGTGGAACCATCCTGCTCGTCGTATTCGACACTGTCGTAGACCTCACGCGCATCGAACTCGCCCGCAACGCCGTCGCCGAAGCCTTGAAAAACCTGCCTGAAAATCATTGGGTCAGCTTGTTCAGCGCGCAGGATGGGTTGAACGTCTTGCTCGAACCGACCGCCAACCGCACGGCGCTGGCGGAAAAGATCGCGGCGATTCAAGCCAACGGACGCGCAGGTTTGCTCGACACGCTCGAACCAGTCGCGCGGCTGGCCGTGAGCATGCAACAGAAAGCTAATGTGCGCGTTAGCGTGCTTTATGTCACTGACAGCGGCGTCGCCAATTACCGCGCAGACATGCTTAACCCCGTCGTCAATTCGAGCGACACGGGCGACCTGAGCCGCCGTTTCGCCGACCGCGCCGTGCAGGAACGCATGAGTCGCATGGCACAGGATTTATCGGCCTTCACCATTCCGGTTTTCATGCTGCATCTCGAATACCGCGCCGATACGTTGAACCTCGCCTATCAAAGCGGACTCGAACGCATCGCTACCGATTCAGGCGGAGCCGCGCTGTTCTGTCGCACGAATGATGAAATCGTGCCTTCGTTAGAGTTGTTGTTGAAACGTTTGCGCAGCGGTTACGTGCTGAGTTTCGATTCGCCCAAACGCAAACGCGCTTCGGCGAAGTTGCGGGTGACGGCGGTGGATGCAGGCAATCAACCCTTCGAACGCGTCAAGCACGCCGACCAAATTACCTTGCCGAAGTAATAGTGAAGCACGCCAAAAATTCTTTATTGCCGTCCATTCCCAATATTGGCGAATCCATCACGCCGCTCACTTTCCAACCCAGGCTTTCAGCGCACGCGCAAATTTCTGCGACCACGCGCTGTTGCGCCGCCGCGTCGCGCACGATGCCGCCTTTGCCGACTTCTTCGCGGCCTACTTCAAATTGTGGCTTGATGAGCGTAATCACGATGGCTTCGTCAACGAGCAACGCAGGCAACGCAGGTAAAATCTTGGTCAGCGAGATAAACGACACATCCATCACGACAAGGGCGAAGCGTTCAGCGAAATCTGCGGGTTGCAAATAGCGCGCGTTGACGTGTTCACGGGTTTCGACGCGCGGGTCGTTGCGCAAGCGCCAATCGAGTTGGCCGTGGCCTACGTCAAGGGCTACGACGCGCGCCGTGCCGCGTTGCAAAAGGCAATCGGTGAATCCGCCCGTCGAAGCGCCGATGTCCAAACAGACTTTATCAGTCACATTTACCGCAAACTGTTCCAGCGCCGCCGCCAGTTTGAATCCGCCGCGACTGACGTAAGGCATCGTCTCTTTGATCGTGAGCGGAGCGTCGCTGGCGACGAGTTGTCCGGCTTTGTCGAGGCGTTGCAAGTCGCTGAAAACCTGTCCCGCCAGAATCAAGGCTTGGGCTTTGGTGCGCGTTTCGACGAGGCCGCGTTCGACCAGCAGCTTGTCGAGCCGTTCTTTTTTGGGTTTGTTCAATGCTGTTGTCATAGAAAATCAAGTTTGACACTATTGGGTGAACAACATAAGTTACCGATCAGTTCCCCCCGTTCGTTACGAATAGAATTTAGGATAAGCGTCGAGAGAAGAACACCTATGGCAGAGATTGAAAATGCTCAAGCAGATGGAGAAACTGTCCCCGTAAATTTTCGCATCCTCCCGCGAACGCCATCTTACTATGCGCAACAAGTCGCTATAACGCCGATGCCCGAAGGAGTGATAGCATTGTCGTTTTTTGAGATTCAAACGCCAGTAAATATGTCTGCTGAAGTGTTTGAACAAATGAAAAAAAACGGTGTAGTCGCAGACAGTGTGGCACGAATTATTATGAGCCCGATTACCTTTCAAGGCTTTGCCCGGGCCGTTTCTGTTATAGCTGCTCAATTGGTCGAACAAACAGAATCTTAGAGGTTCGTATATGCCTAGCGTCTTAAAAACATCTGAAAAAATAGAATCGTTTGCGGAATGGCAAGATGGCTGGGCTTATGGGAAAGGCCGCGCCGCGAGCCCTAGAGCTGTTCGATTGGCGTTGAAGCTCAATGCTCGCGCTAATGACTTAGGTTTTTTTCGTACTAACGCTTTTCTCGCGGAAGACGGAGG
>JANNUY010000107.1:0-2538 GCA_031414155.1 Acidobacteriota bacterium | reverse complement strand
CGCCGTATCAAAATAATAATCGCCGCCCAGTCCTTCGTAATTGCCGTCGAAAGCGAGGCCGATGACTTCGCCGCGTCCGTTCAAAACCGAACTGCCCGAGTTGCCGCCCGTGATGTCGTTCGTAGTGAGAAAGGCTACGGGCACGTCGCGCAAGCGTGCGTCAACGTATGAGCCGTAATCCTTTTTCGCTGCGAGTTCTTTCAGCTTGGCAGGTACGTCAAAAGGTTCGACGCCTGTGTCTTTTTCGATGACGCCGGTCAGCGAAGTCTGCCAGTCATACGTGACAGCATCGCGCGGTTTGTAACCTTTTATGTCGCCATACGTAAAACGCAACGTGCGATTCGCGTCAGGAAACATTGGCCTTTTCTTCCATTCCATTAGGCCTTGTGTGTATTCCGCCCGCAGCTTGACGATGTTTTCGTTGAAGGTTTGCGTGCCTTTGGCGAAGCCTGCGCTTTCATCCTGAATGTTGGCGATGAGTTTGACGAAAGGATTCGTGTTCGTACGAAAGTCGTTGGCTGACAGGCTGAAAAGTTTGATCGCGTCATCCACGGTTTTGAAAGGCGACTCGTTGACCGCCTGCCGCGCGAAAGCGGTTTCGGCCTGACGGCGTTCGTTGCCTGACTTGCCGGTGAACAGGCTGTCAATCGCGGCAGAACGTTGCGCGTCTTTGAGTGTGTCGGCGCTTTGCAAAGCGCTTTGCAACGAAGCCAATTCGTTATCAGCGTCGCGTTCGTTCCACAGGTTTTTGATGGAATTCTGAATTTGCGGAAGCGCCGCGTCACCAAAGCGCGGATTGCGTTCGTTGGCGGGTTTGTCTTTATCGAGCGCGCGGCTATAAGCCACCGAGATCACTTGCGCCAACACGCCCGAACCGGTCACGGCGCTCAAGGCTTGTTCTTTCGGTCCGTCAACATTGAGCGCGTCATAAAGTTTAGCCATAGCGGGCAGCAGCGTGCCGTATTTCGCTTTCGCCGCCGCGTTGCTGTCGAGCCATTTGGCGAACTCGGCTTCTTCGGCCTGTTTGCGCGCAGTGTGATTGTTGCGCTTGAGTCCTTTGATCGTGCCTTCAAAGTTTTTGATCGAATTGCTCAAACCGAAAATCGTATCAGCGTTGCGAATCTTCGCTTCCGGGTCTTTTTCGCCTTGCGCGATCAAAAAGTTCATGCGGTCGGTCAACGCCTTGACGGTGAAAGGCAGTCTTACGTTTTGTGCGTAAGCCACCGAATAAGATTCACGCCAGCGCGCGGTTTGTCCCGGATAGCCGAGAATCATTGTGAAATCGCCCTCTTTCACGCCGCTGGCATCGAGCGCCAAAAACTTTTTGGGTTTGAAAGGTACATTGTCTTTGCTGAATGCGGCAGGCTTGCCGTCAGGCGCGACATAAGCGCGCAGGAAAGCAAAATCCCCACAATGGCGCGGCCATTCAAAGTTGTCAGGGTCGCCGCCGAAATAGCCGATGCTTTTGGGCGGCGCATAAACCAGCCGCACATCCCGCAGTTGCTGATAAACATACAAGTGATATTGCGCGCCCTGATAGGCCTCGACGACTTGCGCGATGAGGCCGTCTTTGCTGGCCGCTGCGCCGATCTCGCGTTGCTTCAGGCCGATGGCGCGCATTCTTTCGCCGAGCGACATTTCAGGTTTAACGCCCGCCATTACGTCGGCGGTAACGTCCTTGATGTCTTGCGTGATGCGCACGGTGTAATCCTTCGCCACGATTTCTTCGGTGCGCGATTTCGCCAGAAAGCCCGCCTGAATGTAATTTTTCTCAGTCGTACTCGCCGCCGTCACGGCTTCAAATGCGACGTGATGGTTGGTGATCACGAGTCCATCGGGCGAGATAAACGTGCCCGTACCGCCGCCGATGATGACCGCCGCGTCTTTCAGGCTGGCCGTCGTCGTGCTGTAAATCTCTTCGGGCTTAAGTTGCAAGCCGCGTTTTTTCAATTGATCGAAAGGCAGTTGCGAAAGATTTTGCGGCAACCACATACCTTCGTCGGCCCAAACGCTGGTGAAGCTGTTGGTATAAATGAACGCTGCGCTGGCGAGCGAGAAAGCCATCAAGGCGGAAAGTAAGAATCTGCGGTTCAAGTGAAAACTCCTTGTCTACGAAAAGCGAAGAAATGAAATACAAAGGAACAAAGATACAAAGGGTCAAAGGCTTAAACCTGATACGAATAAATCTTTGTCCCTTTGTGATGAAAAGTTTTGAGTTCAGCGCGCGCTCAAGCGAGCGGCGCGACTGGATTTAAGCATTTGACACGCGGCGTCGTAAACCGCGTCCTCTGAAATCAGCGACACATGCGGCGCGCGCACATGAATTTGCGACTTGCCCAGCACGTCCTGCGACGTAGCCGCGACGTGCGGCGAAACAACTACGACTGGTACGCCCGCCGCCGCCGCGAGATGCGCGGGGCCGCTGTGATTGGCGACCACCAGACTGCATCGCGCGAGCAGCGAAAGCGTTTCAATCGGTTTGGTTGATTCAAAAGCAATGGCGCTTTTGAGCGGCAACTGCCGGACGATCTGCCGCGC
>JANNUY010000106.1:0-2663 GCA_031414155.1 Acidobacteriota bacterium | reverse complement strand
AGCAGTGGCCCCGGCCCCAACCGCTTCGGACAAATGGTAGCGCCTGAGCAATCCGACGCACGCAACGATATGACGATGGCGCTCGAACGCTGGGTTGAAGCAGGCGTTGCGCCTAACGAAATCATCGCTACCAAAACGCAGGCGAATGATGCTAAGAGCCAGGTCGTGCGCACTCGTCCGCTGTGCCCTTATCCGCAAGTGGCGCGTTACAAGGGCAAAGGCAGTACGGATGAGGCGGCGAATTTTGCTTGTGTGAATCCGAAAGGGAAGTAAGCAATGGGTAAACGAAGTTAAATCTGAAAACGGGCTTTCAGTTTTGGATGCCCCTGGCTCTGCCGCCGTGATGTGCGGAAAGGCTTCGCCTTTCCGTGGGTACTTGCCATTCTTTCGGGCTACGCCCGCACCGTCAGTCAGCTTGGACGGCATTGACGGTTTGCGTGGCATGCTTGCTTTGATACTTTATTGACGATGCGGGCGTAGCCCGAAGAACTATTCGCGCTTCGGAAAAGGCGTAGCCTTTTCCCACATCACGGCGGCGAAGCCGCAAGGCAGCCTTGATACTTATATGACCTTTTTCGCAAACCCATAAGCAATGGCGTTGCTTCCGGCGTGGCAAAGTGCGAGCATCAAATTCAATGCAAATTTCGTGTGAGAGGTAATTATGACCATGCTTGATCTGAGCGAAGACATTCACTCCCTTTCGGATTTCAAACGCAACACCAGCGAGTTGGTAGAGCAGATGGAAGAAACCGGTCGCCCCGTAGTGCTGACCGTCAACGGCAAAGCCAAACTCGTAGTGCAAAATGCGGCGAGCTATCAACAAATGATGGAAGCCATCGAAGACGCTAAAACATTGCGTGCCTTGCTGGCTGCGAAGGCAGGCAAAGGTCGTCCGGCGGCAGAGTTTTTTGAAGAGCAACGGAAGAAATACGGTTTTCCCGAAAAGAGGCCGAAAACGAAGTCGCACAAATGAGCTATCAAATCGTCATCGAAGCAGACGCCGAACAGGATATTGACGCCGCTACCGCGTGGTTCACGCAATACGATCCCGCAAAAGCTGTGGTGTGGCACTTCGACGTAATTATAGCCTTCAGACTTTTCCGTTACGTTGCCCGCTTGCGCCTGAGAGCAAAACCTTTAATGCGTCGGTTCGACATCTGCTATTTCAGCGCTATCGCATTCTTTTTCTGGTGATAAGGCAAACAGTTTATGTGCTTCGCGTTCGTCATGAACGTCAGGATACGCTCACGCCGGGCAGATGAGATCGTTTATATCGAAACACCCGAAAGCGTTGCTTTTTGTCCGTTTGCTATGAGGAAAAGATGGTTGTGGATAAGTTTATTACTTGCGCTTCTTAGAACTTACATTTTTTGGATGAAACTGAATACCTGGATTTACGATATACCAAATATATTCAATGATGGCAGCTAAAAAGAAGCCAACTACCATACCTACAAAGGCAAATCCCAACGTAACTATAATGCGTGCATCTTGAAGCTGACCCGAAGAATAATTAAACGCTGTTACTCCTCCGGCAATCAGTCCTATTAACATAAATGGCTTAGTAAGCTTAATGTAAAAAAAGTCTTTAGGCATGTCTTCTATCCTCAAGGTTGGGATGGTTTCAGATAATGTCGGTAACGACGTTGCCGAGCGTTTCGGTCAGTCGTTCTTCGCGGCCTTGATGCAAATAGCTCAACGCTTCTTGATCCAATCCCAATTGATGCAACATCGTCGTATGCAGGTCGCGCAGGTGAACGGGTTTCTCAATTGCGTGCAGCCCAATGTCATCCGTCGCGCCGTGAACGATGCCGCCTTTGACGCCTCCGCCTGCCATCACCATCGTGTAACCGAGGTTGTGATGATCGCGGCCCTTGCTGCCTTCTGATTCGGGCGAGCGTCCGAACTCGCCGCCGATCAATACCAGCGTCGAATCTAACAAGCCGCGCCGTTTCAAATCGGTCAATAGCGCCGCCATCGGCTGATCGGTTTGCGCAGCCATCCGCAAATGGTTTTCTTCGATGTCGGCGTGCGCGTCCCATTGCGTAGCGCCCGTGCCGCCGCCTGAAACGACAGTCACAAAGCGTACGCCTTTCTCAACCAGCCGCCGCGCCAGCAAGCAACGCCGTCCGTAATCATCCGTCGGCGTTTTGCCTACGCCATAAAGGTCGAGCGTTTCTTGCGGTTCGTTCGACAGATCAAAAATCGCAGGCGCTTCGGTTTGCATCTTGAACGCCAGATCATAACTGTTGATGCGCGCCGCAAACTCCGCATCGTCTTGCGCCATATCCATTTGATTGAGTTGCTTGATAAGGCCGAGCGTCTTGCGGCGTTCGTCGAGTTTGACGCCTTTGGGTAAGTCGAGATTCAGTACCGGACGGTTGCCGGGGCGAAAGTGCGTAGGCTGATAAACCGAAGGCAGAAAGCCTTGCGCATAGAGCGGCTGTCCGCCTTCGAGCGCGCCGTGCGGATCGGGCAAAACGGCATAACCCGGCAACGATTCCGATTCGCTGCCCAGGCCGTACATCACCCACGAACCCATGCTCGGAAAGCCCGGAATCACGCGCCCGGTCAGCAACTGATATTGCGCGGCGGAATGCACCACCATATCGCTATGCACCGAACGAATGATGGCAAGGTCGTCTACGCGCTCGGCGAGCTGC
>JANNUY010000105.1:0-13226 GCA_031414155.1 Acidobacteriota bacterium | reverse complement strand
GGCGCAGACGCCAACGTCTTGCATCTTGAGTCCTTTCAACGCGCCGTGCGCGAACGCAAACAGCCGGTCGAAGACGTATGGTTCGGCCATCGCGCCGCTTCGGTCGCACATATGATTAATCAGTCGGCGCGCGAGAAACGTCCGTTATATTGGGATCGTTCGCGCGACCGGCTCAAAGCCTAATGCAGAGGGGGGGAGGTGGTAGCGTGGAGACTCACTCAGCAGACGACAGCGTCATAAACGAATTGCAAGCCTTGCGCGTTTCAGAAGAGCGCTATCGGCATATCACGCGGTTGGCGTCAGATTATGCCTATATTTATCGCGTGAACTACGACCTTTCCATGCAAGTTGAATGGGTCAGCGATGCGTTCATGAAAATGACGGGCTTCGCTTCAGTGGAAGAAGTGCTGGCTGTCGGCGGATGGCGCGTATTGATTCACCCAGACGACTTGTCGCAATTGCTAACGTATCGGCCACGTTTGCTGGCGGGCGAAACGGTCGAGAGCGATTACCGCGTGCTGGCGAAAAACGGCGAAGCGCATTGGGTTCACAACATCGAACAGCAAATTGGCGGTTCCACGGACGAATATCTTTCGCGCGTCGCCGGAGCCTCACACGAAATCACCGCACACAAGCTGGCCGAAGATTCGTTGCGCGAAAAAGAAGAGCGGTTGCGCATGGCGTTGGATGCCGCGCATATGTCCAGTTGGGAATGGACGCCGCGCGATGACGTCGTGATTGCGGCACCGTTTTTTCAAGAGCTGTTGCAAGGGCTTCCGGCTACGCGGGAATCTTTTTTGTCTGTCATTCACCCCGATGACCGCGAAATGGTGCGGGAGGATACGAATCGAGCTGCCCAGAAAGGAACAGAATACCAACACGAGTTTCGTTTTTTGACCACCACGGGCGGCGTTTTGTGGGTAGCTTCTACGGCGCGGCCTTTTTATGACGAACAAGGGCAATGCGACCGGCTGGTGGGCGTGGTGCAGGAAATCACCGAGCGCAAGAAAGCCGAAGCCGCAATGTATGAACAACAAGCGCGCTTGCGGCTCGCGTTAGAAGCCGCCGAAATGTCTGCGTGGGAATGGCGACTGGCCGATGACACGATTGTCACCGACGCCAACCATTTGCATTTGATGGGGGCGCAGCCCGTGACTCGGTCGTCGTTTCAAGCCCTCTTGCACGCAGAAGACCGTGAGCGTGTGAAACGTGACGGAGATCGCGCCATCGCCGACCGCTCGGACTTTTCCGGCGAATTTCGTGTGAGCCAACCGCGCGGCGAAGTGCGGTGGTTTTTTAGCCACGGACGTCCGCTGCCCAATGCCGCTGGTGAAATCGAACGCTTGATCGGCGTGACTTACGAAATCACCGACCGCAAAAAGACGGAAGAACTGTTGCGCGAAGGCCGCGATGAATTGCGTACGCTGTCGCGCCGTTTGATGGATGCGCAGGAAACCGAACGCCGCCGCATCGCCCGCGAGTTGCACGACGAAACCGGTCAGGCGCTCACCGCCGTGAAACTCAATTTGCAAAGTCTCAAGCGCCGCACCGGCGATTTGCAGATGGGCGAACGTCTGGAAGACAGCATCAAAATTGTCGAAGCATCGCTCAATAGCATCCGCAACATCTCGCACGAGTTGCGCCCTTCTATTCTGGACGATCTCGGTTTGATCGCCGCGTTGCGTTGGTACATTGACCGCCAGTCGCAACGCGCCGAATTCACGCCGCATTTTCGCGCGGACATGATCGAAGAGCGCCTGCCCACCGAAATCGAAACCGCTTGCTTCCGCATCGTGCAGGAAGCCCTGACCAACATCATTCGCCACGCTGCCGCCCGCAACATTTGGATTGAATTGTCGCAAACGCGCCAGGAATTCCGGTTGTTGATAAGGGATGACGGCATTGGCTTTAACGTAAAAGCGGCGCGCGATTTTGCCGCGCAAGGCCACAGTTTGGGCATTCTCGGCATGCAGGAACGCGCCCAACTCGCGGGCGGCCAGTTCGAGTTGAAATCAGGCAAACGAGGTGGCGCTGAGGTCAAGGTGTGCTTCGCCCACGAAGCTATCGTGATGCCTACGTCAAAAGACAAGGACGCTACTTACGTCGCCTATGCGTAAGCCGGTGAAATTTGCATGAAACCCATTCGCCCCATTCGTCCTATTCGCCCCATTCGTATCGTTATCGCAGACGATCACAATCTGGTACGCGCCGGCTTGGTGGCTTTGCTCAACAGCATTGACGGCGTTACCGTCGTGGCGCAGGCCGGTGACGGACGCGAAGCCCTCGAAACCATCGAACGCGAACGCCCCGATATTGCCTTGCTCGACATTGCCATGCCCCGTTTGAACGGCATGGAAGTCGCCGCACGGGTCGCCAAAGAAATTCCCGGCGTGCGAGTGCTGATGCTTTCGACTTACGTCAACGAAGAATACGTTTTGCGAGCATTGCGCGCCGGAGCCGCCGGTTACCTGGTGAAAGGCGCTGACACCCCTGAACTCGAAATCGCCTTGCGTGCCTTGATGCGCGGCGAAAGCTATCTCAGCCCCGCCGTCTCGAAACCCCTGATTTCTGATTATGCCAAACGCATCGGCGGCGAAGCCGGTAAGCTTGAATTACTGACCTCGCGGCAGCGCGAAATTTTGCAATTAGTCGCCGAAGGCCATTCGACTCGTGATATTGCACTCCAACTCAAGATCAGCGTGAAAACCGTCGAAACTCACCGCGCCGTCGTGATGGAACGGCTCGACATCCACGATGTCCCCAATCTGGTACGTTTTGCCATTCGCACTGGAATGGTGCCTGCTGAAAAGTGAGCGTCATACCCTGCCAGAAATATCGCTCACTAAAATCTCTTGCTAGGGGAAATTTCTGTCATTTCTCAGGGATTCCCTGATACCGCCGTGAAAGGCCATAGCGTATAAACGCAAATAACGATAGGTCAGTTTGGTAATGTGCCAGTAAAGGACATTATCGGCATGTGTTTCACTGGCTAGGGGGGGATTCTTGCCCTTTGGGAGAATACCAGCAAACTGACCTATCTGCTTTTTCAGTTTAAGCGGCTACTTTAATCGCATCCCAACTTGAGTGTGCCGCTTCCGACGACAGCGACGAAGGCTTTTTCCGGTTAGCGCCTCTGAAGCATCGTCGCTGTCGCGTTGGTTTCATCATTAAAAGTCAGCCAGCTTTCCTTGCATTATTTCCTGATTGTGAGCCGTCTAAAGTCTTGTTACACTGTCAGGAGAGTTCCAGATATGCTTATGACACTGATTGCAACTCGCATTGAAAGTTGCACCTACCCACATTCCCGCTTGAACTTTTAATTCAGAAGCCTGACTGGCCGCTTGCTTATGTCTAGTGTGATACCTGCTAGCGTTCAGCGTAATAATCGGAGTAACTAGGATGAAGAAGTATTTCGTCGTAGCTGTCGCAATGTTTACCTTATTGTTGTTAGTGAGTTGGCGGTGGAGCCGAGGCCCGGCCTATTTAACTGACTGGGCGCTCTGGTGGCAGGCCGCGCCATTGGCGAATTCTTCAAACGCCATCGAGTCCGCGACGTTGCAAGCCTCTTCAGGAACTGAGCCTGTAACCTGGGCAAATGTCACGAATTGCACCTTGACGGGGCGTATCTTGCGCAAGACGCGCGGCAGTAACGAACTCACCGATGCCGGAGCCAACTCAACGCAAACCATCGGAAAAAAAGGAAACGCAAAAGCCAATGGCTTCGTCGAATTTCGGGCGCGCGAAAGTAACAAGGATCGTTACCTTGGGTTGACGAATGATTTTGTCGGCACGTCGCACGCAACCATTGATTTTACTATACACTTGGGCAGCCAGCCTTACCGTGGAGCCAGCGTGGCTGAGGTGCGAGAAAACGATACTTATAAAGCGGAAATTGGCTATCAGCCGAATGATATTTTTCGTATTGCGGTGGAAAACGATGTGGTCAAGTACTACCGCAACGGTACTAATTTTTATACCAGCCAGAATAAACCTGTTTATCCTTTAGCCGTAGATTGCTCAATGTTACATCTGGGCGCGACCGTGGCCGAGGTAATGATTGCGACGAAAGCGAACGCCGCCGATCTGATCTTGCCCCTCACGCCAGTTAGTTCATCCAGCCAACCGCTGGTTGTCGCGGAACTCAACGTTCCAGTTTCGAGTGGTGGTGCTGCAAAAACTGCTTCCGATGCGGCAGGTGGCCCCGGACTATTAGATAAAAATCAGGTGTTGGTTCCCGCAAATTACACGGCCTTTCCGCCGCCTGCGGTAGGTGTGCCTTTCGTAGACTCGACTTTCGGCACCACTGTTACGCGCTTGAGCGACGGCTGGAAAACTTTTAAGGATGGAGTTCATCACGAATATGCCACGATGTCGCCGTTTAATCTGGATGACACGATGATTTTTCTGCAAGGCGATAACACGGGTTTTTTTATTGTAGACCGCAATGGCAAGCTCATCACGCGAATGGAATTTAGTAACTCTGCCGAGCCGCGCTGGAGTCACACCGAAAGAGATGAATTTTATTATCACGAAGAAAATCGCCTGATAAAATATAACGTCACGGCTCGCCGAGCTATGACGGTAGCGACGTTCAGTCAGTATGAGCGAATTACTTTTGGCGGCGGCGAATGTGACGTTTCAGAAGATGGCGACCATCTGGTGATCGCAGGAGATATGCGCCACGTAGGCTTGTTTCAACTCAGCACCGGAAAAATGAAACGAGTGATTGATTTAACCGCGCTTAAGCCCTGGGCCGAGGCTTACATTACGGCCAATACTAATCTGGCGGTGCGCTTTGATGAAGACGGTGAAGGTAAGTATCAAGGCTTAGTGCTATTCGACGGCAATATGAATTTTATTCGCAAGGTATTGCCTTTTGGCGCGCACAGTGACCAAACGCGCGACGTGAATGGCGACGAAGTGATCGTTATGGGGGCTTACCGCGACCTGAAACCGCCGCCGGGTTGTGAGAATAACGGAGTGATGAAAGTCAGGCTGTCAGACAGCAAGAAAACCTGTATTTTGCCCATGGATTGGGATCAAGAAATTCACGTGAGTGCTAACACCAATGGCAAACATCGCTGGGTGCTGGTGTCAGGTACGGATGTGAAAGGCACAGCAGACTTGCCGAATAAGTTACAACCCGATTGGCAAAAGAAATGGCGTCCGCGCGTGAATGAATTGATTTTGGTGAAAACGGATGGTTCAGAACGCCGCCGCATCGTTCACCATCGCGGACGCGTCGCGGAGTTTTATTGGTGGCAACCACGAGCTACGTTAAGCAAAGATGGCAAATATGCCATCTTTGATAGTAACTTCGGATTTAACCCAATCAAGGATTATACCGACTCATATCTCGTGAATTTGACGAATCAAAAATAAATTACGAGTAGAGACGTAAAATTTTGCGTCTCTACTTTTAGGCGAAATGTTTTTTCAGCTTTAGGAACGGGCCTTCGATAAACTGTTGGGATAACAAGGCGATAGCAAACGAAACAGTAAGGATAACAACGCCGCGTAAAGTAACCCAGCCGAAACTGCCAAAGCGGGCGAATAGTTGGTCATTGTGAGCGACGGTTAATTGGTAAACAGCATCCCCGACGGCTAAATGAATCAGGTATAGGCAATAGCTCAACTTACCGCTCAGGTTAGTAAACCAGGAGCGTAACCAAGCCGTAACCACGGTGCCGCGCAAAGTAATGACGGAAAGCACAAATGCCGCGAAGATTAAGCTAACTTGCGTGTAACGCAGCGCTACACCGACAGCGGTTTTACCCATGATGCCGTAAGGCCGTCCGATGACCGTAATGATTACTGAAGTCGCCACGAGCAGGCCCGCCAGCAAAAATGAGTTTCGCATCGTCGCTGCATTCGACCTGAACCAGATCGCTAACAATGCGCCCATCGCCAATCCGTCAAAGCGAAACCACGAATAGCTATAAACTTCCATATCAATGCTCATCCCGCGTGTCACGCCCCACCAGCGCAAGGCGGGCGTAAGAGCTACGAGTAAGAACGCTAGCAGCGCGAGACGTTGCCGAGTGAGGTATCTAACGAGGAAGGGCCAGATCAGATAAAAATGCTCTTCGATGCACAGCGACCAGAATACGCCGGGGCCGTGCGGCGTGCTTATGCCTAATCCTTCAGCGAAATTGGAGAGGAAAAATAGACTTAATAAAAAATAAGCTGCATTGCCATAAAAGAAACTCATTATTGCAATGCAGATAAAAAAGACGGGCATAATGCGCAAGACACGCCGTCCGTAAAAGGTGCGGAAGTAATTTTCGCGCCCTTTGGAATCAATCAGGATGCCCGTAATCAAAAAACCGGAAAGGATGAAGAAAAGGTCTACGCCTAACCAGCCGTGGCTGATGATTTCGTAAATCAACCGAGGCATGCCGTCGTAGGTATCTGCCGGAACTTTGAAGCCCCAATAGAGGTGGCTGATAAGTACCAGCCAAATGGCAATGGCGCGCACGCCATCGAGTTCAACAATATGCGTGTGGCTTAAGGCCGCAGCTTTTGTTTCAGCTTTGGCAGCAACTTCAAATGGTTTATCAAGTACAGCTTCCATAAATTTCAAAAAAACCTTAGGCGCGTTGTAAATTAGGTTCTTTGCCTAACCGCAATAACTTGCGCGGTAACTTGTTGAATAAGGCGATGGGCGACAACTCGCCGCGAGCAATCAGTCCGGCGGTATAACCTGCGCGGCACAGCAGTGCATAAACTTGCTGACAAAGCCGGGCGTTGGGAATCGTCGTCGCCAATAACCACAGGCGAGCGACCCGCCATTTTTCGGGCGAGTTTTTCCATGCCTGCTTTAAATAAAACAAGGCTTCATCGCGCAGGCCACGCGCGAGTTGTACCTGTGCGAGGTAATACTGCTTGTGGCTGCGTAAGGCGGCTAGCTCTGCGTCATCAGGATTGAGGTTGCAATAATTATTTTCGAGATGGTGCAACATATCGAGTGCTGCGACACTGGCGGTTTTGTCTTTGGCAATGTGGCCTTCGGCCAGTTTTTTACCACCTACGGCCAAATCATGCTTGATGCCGGTGGGGACGCTCAGAAAATTCATGGAGTAATGGCGGCAGGCTTCAGCCATCCAATCGAAATCAGAGCAAATGGGGTAACGATTGCTGAATTCTCCAAGTTTTTCTACAGCCTCGCGGCGTAACACGGTGGTAGGCAGCCACATCAGGAAGCCCCAGCGCCAGCTTTGAAAAATATCGCCTTCGTAATGTGCGCCCTGGTTGACGCCCCATCGTTGCAAAATCGCTTGCCCCCACTCACCGATAGCGTGGCGTTTTGAATAAACCCGTAAATAACAATCCGTTTCTCCGGCAGGTAAGTCCAACTGCTTTGAGCCGATTAAGTGAGCAGTGCGAAGGTACCAGTTGGATAGCTCAACGTGATAATGCGTCAATACGCGGCCATTGCCGAAATCTTCATGTAACTCACAGCTCACGAGCTTGGCTTGTGGGTGAGCGTTGAAAAAAGTGAGGCATAATTCAAGATGATAGTTGCGCCATTGATCGTCTGAATCCAGGAAGGCAAAAAACTCGCCGGTAGCATGCCGCAATCCAGTGTTGCGCGCAGTAGTAACGCCGCCGTTGGGTTGATTGATTATCTTGATGCGCGAATCAAGTCCGGTCAGTAACTCAGCAGTGTTATCGGTCGAGCCGTCGTTGACGATGATTAATTCCCAGTTCGAGAAAGTTTGCGCTAGCACGCTGTCAACGGCGCGTATGATTGTGTCGGCGCGATTATAGGTCGGGATGATGATGGATACTTGTGGCACGAAATCTCCCCAAAGGATTAATAACTCAATATTGGAAGCAACGATAGTTTATGAGCCAGCGTCTCGCTGGTCTCGTAAGCCAACCGTTGAGGTAGATCGGTGTTCAATTGCGTATACGTTATCCGCAAAGGGATCAATTCAACTAGTAGGGCAGGTTCGAGCCTGCCCTACGAAAAACATCGTACACCGAAGTGAAATCCGATCTATTGCAATTTGGGAGGGAGAAATGTGGGGTTCGAAGTCAAATTAGCTTTGTCGGTCGGCGAATTTTCGCCAAGCGCGCAAAGCGTTGAATTTTAAGCTATCTCGCCAAGGCGACACTCCTACCGACGTAGGGTTCAAGCCGTATTGGCGGAGCCTTGAGTTGACGCAATACACCATTTCGCGGTGTTCGCTTTGCGGGTTGCGAAAGGTAATGCTGAAAGAAATAGAAACAGCGTTACCATTTTTTACCCAGTGCGGCGCGGCGACGGGGAAGTGCAGACCGTCGCCCGGCTTGAGCGTGAATACTTTTGCCTTAGCTTGGTATTCGTCTTTATAGGTCAAGTTACGATGTCCGCCCGTATAAAACTTTTCCAGTTCGATTTCAGAAATCACTGAACGGTCAGCGCGGTCAAACTGACTAACTTCTTTTTCGCCGCGAATCTGTAACAGGAAGTTATATTCATTATCGAGGTGAAAGGGGGTAACAGAGCCAGGCGAGCTAACGAAAATATAAGCTTCGCGGCGATACATACGCGGCGCGAGCTTCTCGGTGTATGGTTTAATTTCGTCTAGGCAAGCGTCGAGCAACGCGCGATAAACGGGGTTACTCTCTACGTTTTTTAACACGAGCCAAGACTGGCATTCTTCGATGCGGCGAATGGTTTCGCCGACACTCAGGCCGTTGCGCGGCGTGAGCGCGGGGTCCTGGCTCACGGGAATTTTGCCGAAATTATATTCGACGCGATCGGCTGGTAAGGCTTGCGCCAATTCAATCAAGCGGGGCAAGCTAAATAATTCGTGGCGCGCCAGATTATGGCGAATCGTAAATGGCAGCCGATTAAAATAATTATCGAAGACGCGCGCATCCAATCCATCCAGCATGTTTTCGGCCAGCATGCTTGTTGAAGCAGAGGGCGGCGATAAAGTGAAAGGTGCAGCTTGTGCGACGGCAGTCATGAGTTAGTTACCTCCTTTGAATTTGCGTTTGACCCAACGTAACAAGGGCATCGCCGCGACGATGAAATTGCCGCCGCCTTTGCCGGTAGCGATAAGTACGCGTTTGAGCGAACGGCGATCAACCCACAGGCGATTAATCATAAAATGGCGCGACGTGGCGCAAGAATCCATCCACTCTAAGTACGGATGTTCGTGAAAGCGGCGGATATTTTCGAGTTCAAGGTGTACGCCGGGCGAGTAACTCGCGTAGCTTTCGTCATATGCGATTTTGAGCGCGAAAGAGCCTACGCCCGCTTGCACGTTGATTTTCATGGCGATGGGAAGCCCGTTTAGGTGCAGCGCCAGAATCGTCAAGCGGTCATGCGCGGCGGCAGCGCGCATAGTGCGTAAAAATAATTCACGAGTTTCGCGTTGCGCACCGAGGGCTGAACCTTCTTCGCCTTTCCAGCCCTGGGCTTCGAGGTTGAGAAATTGTTCGAGCCAAAACTCGAGATCGTCGCCGGGGCGATATTCGACATAAGTTACTTCGCCCGCTTGGCGCAGCAATTTTTCCTGCCGGCGCATTTCTTTGCGGCGTTTTCCTGACAGCGCGAGGTTGAGGTAATCCTCAGTGTTGGCGCGGCGTTCGAGCAACGCGCGGTTGGTGCGTTCTTCGATAGTCAGCAAGTTGGGGCAATCGTTGGCGAAATCGGTAAGCAACTGATTGAACAGGCCGTCGCCGGAAAGGTATTCAATCGCCAACAACGAGCCGGATTCTTCGGCCACGCATAGCCAGTCGAAAAATTCAGTGAGGCAATCGCGGGCGTAATCGGCGCGAATCAGCGGCGTGCAAAGCGACATCTGGGGCGTGCGCCAAAACTGCACGTAATGCACGGGCAAGCCTTTGTAACCGCGCACGCGTTCGAGCGGGAAAAATCCGCAGAGAATTTGCTTGCTGCCTTCGTTGCTGGGGCCGGTGGTGTAAAGCAGCACGCAACGCAGGTTTACGTTTTGTCCTAATAATTCCCAAGCGGGCAGAAACATCCAGGGTTCGTAATAGATGTTGGGTTCGATAGCGTGGCGCGCGAGTTCTTCCCAGGCGGGTTGGTGTTCGGCGAGTTCGGCAACCGAACGCACGACGGTGATCGTCATGGGTTGTTGTTCGATAGCGAACTGGCATTTCGCGGGACGTTGCCATTCCGTCGTGCGCGGGGACGTGCGCAACGGCATGGGAATGACCGTAGAGGTTGCCGTGTGAGAATTTCTAAGCACCATAGTCGAACTCTTACGAAGGGGGTGTCGGACGTGTTAGTAAGTGGGTTAGTACTGCGCGGCGCGCACGTCCCAGCCCGCGTCGCGTTTTCAGTCCGTTTTGATAAAGCAAGGTACGCCAGCCGGATTGGAAGCATTCCAACTCAAAAGCCGTGCGCGTTTGTTCCGTCCACGAATCTTTGTAAGCCGATCCGCCGCCCATGAAATCGAATTCGTGAACGTTCGGATCGTCAACGCAATCCTGCAAGCATTGCGCAACCATCACGCTGCCCAAACTGTGTTTGCTAAAGGCGGGATCAAAGCCGCCTTGGAAGTAGTGCGCGACGCTGTTTTCAACAAAAGCGACGAGCGTGGCTACGCATTGGCCGTCCAGCTTGTAAGACCAAAAGCGCAGTTGATGCGCGTCAAAGGCCTGCTGAATGGCAGTGCGCAGAAAGCTCTCAAATTGCGGGAAGGCGAACGAACCCGCGTGCCCTTTGCTCTCCCAGCGCATTTGATGCAGCCGGATGAAATCGTCGAGCGTCGCGTCGAGTTCGGGTTGCGTTTCGACACGCGCGAAGACGGCTTCGTGCGCCTTGCTCAGATTGCGGGTGCAGCGCTCAATGTTGTAGCGAAACTTGCGTGCCCACGTCAGCCGCAGCGTTTCCCAGTCCTGTTCAGTCGAGATGTAATGCGGATGGTCGCAGGTGGTGGCGTGCGTGTTCATCGCTTTTTCGAGATGGGGCAAGACCTGCGAACGATCAGGCACGTTCCACAAATTCAGGCGATCCCAGTCGTTGCGTTGCGAGAGGAAAAGCGCGACGGATTCAGCAACAGCACGCTCGAAACCATGCAATGCAAGGATGTCGAGATGTTCACTGGTTTTGATGGCCGCGCCCGTGCCGATGAAATTGAGTTCGCGTACGTGCGGCACACCGGCGAAAGTTTTTTGTTGCCAATAAAGCGGCGCGAGTCCGAGCAGTTGGCCTTCACTATCGCGGCAAGCCAGCAAATAAAGGCGGCTGCCAACGGGCGCGTAAGTCTTCCACCACAAGCGATTCCACGACCAGCGCAGGAAATAAGCCCGCGTCGCGTTTTGTGCGAGCAGCTTGTCCCACGACTTAGCGAGCGCATCGAATGCGGCTTCGCTGGTAAGCAACTCGACTTGTAACGCGGTCGCCGAGACAAATTGTTTTTTGTAACTGACGCCGGTATCTACCAACGCCAGACTGCCAGTGAGTGCCATGAAAACTCATTGTTTATTTTCTATTTTATAGTTGTCATTTTTCATTGCAGCGAACGCGGGCAATGAAAAATCAAAAATAGAAAATGACAAATGGAAAATAAATTTAAGCAACGCGCGCCATCTGCATTGCCGGTTCTCTATGCGCGGAAAGCTCCATGATTTGCCGCAACTTGTAATCTCGATATTGCCCTGGATTACCCGCCATTCCGTCGGTTGCCGCGAGTGCTATGTTGAACATTTCGCGCGTCGAGACGAAATGCACCTGGAATTCTTTGGTGCGTTCTGACTCTTCCAACACTTCTGTCCAAAAGCGACGGGCCTTGCTGCCGAGTGTCGCTTCTTCGTCGCCGGGGAAAAATCCGTGGCAATAAAGTTTGACGAAAACCCAATCGGGACGGCCTGTGATGGCAATGTTCGCATTGCTCCATAAATCGAGGCGGTTGCGATTGAACGTGCAATTTTCGGTCAATACGCCGTCTTCAATGCGCGGCACGGGTAAGCCTTTTTTGCGACGGCTCCAATCAACGACCAGCGGGCCATTGACGATGATTGGCAGCGGCGGCGTTTGGCCGACCTTTAAGGCAGGACCGCTGCGATGCGGAATCGGCTCGTTCAGCGGATGCCCACAAGTGTAAATCGAATTGATTTGCGGAACCTGTGACGGCCATGGGAATGAAGGCAGCGTGAAGTCTGCGTAACATCCGGTGTCGAGCAGGATTTGCATTTCGTCGTCAACGCCGCAGCAGTAACCGTTGCCGCGCGAATTCGCCAAGGCGAAATTGCCGTGGACGAAGCCATAACGCGGAATATCCTGTGCACCGAATGGCGCGTCGAATTTCGACAGACAGCCGTGTTCTTCGGCCAAACAATCGCGGAACTCCGTCAGTACTTTGCGAAAATTAGCTGACGTGTCAGGCGCTTTGACGCCGTGATGCCAATGCACCTCGACTTCGCCGTAACCCTGTGATTGCAAGTCGGCGATCTCATCCACCAAGTCGCGCTGGTACTGTTCGCCTGGATAAAAATTCGTATGCTGAAAGGGTTTGCCGTCAACGTCGCGCACGGCATCGCCGGTTTGCTGGGCGGTACGCTTCCAGCTTTTGACGCGCTTCATTTGCGTCGCCATATCAGCCAGCACGCCGCTTTGCGAAGTCCAGCCCGGCTCAAAATGATTTGAGACGGTGACGAGCAAATGCTTGGGCGCATCGCTCACAGACAGGCTGCGCAAACGTTCGCTCAAGCGCCACGCTGGATATTTCATCAGCCACGGCAGCGACCATTTCAGTTTGTTCGACCAAGTTTGTTGATGTGGTTTTTTCATTTACCAGCAAATGCCTTGATACGATTTCGGCGGATCGTCAGTGTCAATCAGGCGGACGAGATCAATGATCTTGCGTCCGTTGTTGGTGTAATCGTTGATGACACGATATTCCTCAGATTTCTTGCCGATCAAGATGACTTCTGAGCTTTCGATTACGTGATGAATGTCGTCGCGCATCAGCGAAGAGATGTGCGGAATCTCGCGTTCGATGTAATCACGGTTCGCACCGAACAGCCGCGCGAGTTCGACTTCTTTGTCATAGATCGAAAGTTTGTAACCTTTGCCGATCAGCGATTCGATCAGATAAACCATCGGGCTTTCGCGCAGGTCATCGGTTCCGGCTTTGAAACTCAGGCCGAGAATGCCGACCTGTTTCTTGCCGGTCGCCGCGACCATGTCAGCCGCTCTTTCGATTTGCAGCCGATTGCTCACATTCAACGAACTCAGCAAAGGCGTCTCGACATCTTTT
>JANNUY010000104.1:0-7608 GCA_031414155.1 Acidobacteriota bacterium | reverse complement strand
CCGTCGCGTTGCGCGTATGCGGATGCCATTCACCCGGTTTAAGGTTGGCTTGCGCACAAAAAATTTTGTGTGCGTGTCCGCTTACGAGTCAGTTTTCAAATGCGCGAATCGGGGTTTTCGGGGCAGTGAATCTTCAATTGAAGACGCTCGTGGGTTGAATGAATTAGGCCTTCGTTCTTTTTTCTGTGAGGCCGTGAGGCGCGTCTTTCAACGGCGGGCAGACTAGCACAGGCATATAGAGGCGGCAAGATGGGCTTATGACAACTTTCATTTCCCGCCCCAACAAAACGTGAGACCTAAGGTAAGGTTGCGCGAATAGCCCGGCGTGGCGTGTATGCGTTCGACCGCGTTGGCATCCGACGTAAGGCGCGAAGCGAAATAGTTCTGTGTCTCGAAATATCGTTTGTTGGTCAGGTTATCTATGGCGAAGTTGAATTCGACGCCGCGCCGCAAGCGTTTGTTCAAACTGAAATCCAGCACGTCCAATCCGGCGGCGCGCAAGGTGGGATCAATTCCATCTAGTCGGTAATTGCTGATGTGGCGATAGCGCAACGAACTGGTGACGCCGTGCCAATCGTTCAACGTAAGGCCACCGTTCGTGACGAGATGCGGCGCGCTGTCTACGTAAAGGCGCCCCAAAGAGTTTGTTTGGGAAGCCCGATAGAAAGCGTTCATCACTTTGGTCAGGCCCGCGTTGAGCGAAAAGTGGCGCGTAAGGCTGAACGAAGTTTTCGCTTCTACGCCATAAGCACGCGAAGGGTCTTTGAATTCAATCGAACCGTCGTCAGGGATGTAAACTTGTTCGTTTGAGCGATCAATCAGGAACAGGTCGCCGCTCACCGCAAAGCGTCGCCAGTTCAGTGCCGCACCGGTCTGGTAAAAATCCGTCGTCGAAAGTTTGGGCGCATCGTCAGGTTTTTGCGTCACGCCGCGCGCGTCCTGGCTGGCGATGCCACGTCCGTAATTGACGTAAAGCGTCAGCGGCAAACGCTCAGTCGGCGTAAGCGCGAGATTGAATTTTGGCTGCCAGCGAGCTTCGCTTTGTGTGCCTGAGTTTTTAACCGCGACGCGGTCTTTCACGTCAAAGCGAAAATAGTCATAACGCAATCCGGCAGTGACGTTCAGATGTCCGTGCAGCAACGCGAGGCTTTGTTGCACGTAACCCGCTTGATTGGTCACGCGCGCGTTGGCCTGCGATGCCGTGGCAAAAGGCGTGCGCGACGCGGTGTTAAACAAGCCGACGTTGATTTGATTGTCGTGAAAGTTCGCGCCGGTGGTCAGCAATGCTTGCTGACCGAACACACGATAAGGCCGCAGGTATTGCGCGTTCGCGCCTTGTTGTAAACGCGAATCGTGTTGCTGAATCTCATCGCCGCGCGTTGGGTCGTTCAAAAAGAAAGTGAAATTCGACCACAGATCAAACAGTGAACGCGCGACAAAGGCGTCAGCTTTGAAGGTCGCGCCGCTGGTGAATTCCTGCCGAAAGTTCAAGCTGCCCGTGCCGTTGCGCACTCGTCCGCCGTTATGCGGGTCAATGAAACCAAAACGATCAAGCCTGCCTGCGAAGATTTCATCCTGCGGCAATTGCCCTGACGAAACGAAATCGTTGCGTCCGATGTTGAATTTCACGCCGAGTTTGCGCGTTTCGCTCAACCGATAAATCGCATTGCCCGTCACGTTGTCGCGGCGATAGTTGAGCGGATTCACGAACGGCCCGTCGCTGTGCGAGCCTTCATAAGCAAAAAGCGCGTCGGTGTTTTTGAGGTTCGGGCTGAAAGCGAAAAAGCCGCGCTGCGTATTGAACGCTCCGCCCTGCACGCGAGCGGTGAATTGATCGGGCAGCGTTTCTTTGAGGCGAATGTGAACTACGCCGAGGCCGGAAAAGTCGCCGTATTCAGCACTGAACGGGCCGTTGATGATGCTTACGTCTTGTACGAGTTCGGGCGTGAGGCTTTTGAGTTGTCCCAGATAACCTTGCCCGTGGCCTTGCGTACCCTGGTTTTGTTGCACGTTATCAACCAAGACTTTGAGTCCGCCGTTGACGCCGCCGTGGTCGAGGTTGAATCCGAAGCGGCGAATTTCGAGCGACTTGCCGCCGCCTTCGTGCTGTCCGGCGTTGATGCCCGCGTCGAGCGTATGAAAGACCTGATCGTCGCGCGAGAACAGCGTGTCACGGAATACGGCTTCGTTGCGGCGTTCAAGCGTAGGGTCGAGTTGCTCCGCCGTAATCACCATGCTGTCGTGAATCGGTGGCACGGTGTAAGTAACTTCAAGCCGCACCTGATTGACGTTCGCAGCGAGCGGCGTTTCGTTCGGGGCGATTTGCCTGCCACTGACTTTAAGCGTCAAAGTTTCGTTCGGCACACTCAGGCTGAAACGGCCTTCGCCATCGGTGACGGCGGTGAGCGTTTGATTGAATGTGGCAACGGTAACGGTTACGCCGCGCACAGGTTCGTTGTGTTGATTAACGACTTCGCCTTGCAGCGTGCGCGATTGTGCGAAGAGAGTGAAGCTGCAACTTAGCAACAGGCAAAACATCCAAAACCGTTTCATAAAAGTCCTTTGAGTTAAAAGCGATAGGCGTTTTCACGTGACAGATGACGTTACGGCAAACGGCGAGCCATTGGATTGCTCTGCTTCAGTATTTTGCGCGTTCGGCTTTGCGAATACAGGCAGCGACGTTCCCAGAACCGAACAGCGTTAATCGTAAGACGCACGAAACGTCTGTGGTTATTGACTTTTTGCATTGGCACGGCAGTTGGTTATTCTTCGAACAGACGCGGTTGAGCTTGTGTCAGTGCGTCGAGAATGCTGCGGTCGGCTTTGCCAAAACTGTATTGCGCGAGTTCATTTAGTTGGACCCAGGCAAAGTTGCGACGGTCTTTGACCTTCAAGCGGCCTTTCGTGATCGCGCAATCGAAAGCGCCCAAGTGCAGATGAAAGTGCGTGAAGGTTTGTTGGGCAGTGGCGAGTTCGTTAAGCACGTTGACCTTCAGGCCGAACTCCGCAGGCAATACGCGGCGCAGGCAATCGGCGAAACTTTCATCCGTTTCGCAAGCGCCGCCGGGCAGTGTCCACAATCCGCCGAGTAACCCCGTGGGCGGACGTTGCACGAGCAGGATGCGTTCTTGAGCGTTGCGCAACAACGCGGCAGCGGCTCGCACCGTAGGCAAAGGCGCTTTCTGCTTTTTCACCGGACGCAGGTGCTGTGTCTTTTGTCGAAATGCGCGGCAATGTTTATTTATGGGGCATTGCGCGCAGGTTGGGTTACGCGGTAAACAGACGGTGCGGCCTAAATCCATCAGCGCTTGATTGAAATCACCGGGGCGCTGACGATCAAGCAAAACTTGCGCCCAATCATTCAATTGCTTGTCGGTTGCGGGCTGGCCGAGTTCGCCAGCGTAATCATAAAGGCGTGAGAGGATGCGCATTACGTTGCCATCGAGCGCGGCGACGGGTTCGTTGAAAGCAATGCTGGCAACGGCGGCAGCGGTATAACGTCCGATGCCGGGCAGCGTTTGCAAAGCTGCGGCAGTATCAGGGAACTCGCCGCCGTATTCGTTGACGATGACTTGCGCGGCGCGATGCAAATTGCGCGCGCGGCTGTAATAGCCCAAGCCTTCCCACAGTTTGATTACGTCGTCGAGTGGCGCAGCAGCTAAGACTTGAACTGTAGGAAAGGCGGCGAGAAAGCGGCGATAGTATTCAACCACAGTTATCACGCGCGTCTGTTGCAGCATGATTTCAGAAAGCCAGATGCGATAAGCATCTGGATAAGCATCTGGCTGATTGCGCCAAGGCAACTCGATGGCTTGCCGGTCGTACCACGCGAGTAACTCTTGTGCGAAAATCGCTGGAGATAATGTAAGTGATTTTTTCGCCATGAAATTGGCGGCGATTATTTCTGAGGAAGCGGGAGAGAGCAATGCAGCCTATGCCATGTATCTTATCAACCGAGATTACGAATTTTCACACCGGCTATCACAACGACGATGCGATGGTGTTGGTATTAGCGCGAAATTAAGAGTACCTGAAACGAAAATGGGCTGGGGCAAACGTCCGTGATTACGTCTGTCCCAGCCCTTCCTGTCGTTCGGTGTTAGGCATCCCCTACTAACACGGACAACAGAAACTCGCATTAATTCTTTTAACTGAGGCAAACGTCCGTGATTACGTTTGCCTCAGTTCCTCCGCTATTCGGCGTCAGGCATCCCCTACTGACGCGGACAACGGGAAGCTCGGAATCTTTAAAATGGGGCAAACGTCCGTGATTACGTTTGTCCCAGTTCTTCCATCTTTCGGCGTCAGGCATCCCCTACTGACGCGGACGATGGGAAGCTCGGGAAGCTAATTCTTTTAACTGAGGCAAACGTCCGTGATTACGTTTGCCTCAGTTCCTCCGCTATTCGGCGTCAGGCATCCCCTACTGACGCGGACAACGGAAAGCTCATAAAATTCCGCTGACTGAGGCAAACGTCCGTGATTACGTTTGCCTCAGTCCTTAACATCATTCGGTGTTAGGCATCCCCTACTAACACGGACGACGTGAAGCTCGAATATATTTTTATTGTCTGGTGATAATCACTGAAGTGATGGCTTTAAGTTATGCGGCACTCCGCCTTATGCAGGCAGACTTAACTTGAGCGCGTTACCTTCATGTTGCGGCTGAGTTACTAAGAACGGGAAATATACCCGATGAACTCAAGCCGAAGGCAATAACCTAACACCAAGCCTTCACCAATCACCATTGCCCGACATGCGAAAACCTATCGGGAGCTAACTAATTTTGCTTTACGAAAACGATACTGAATGGGGTTGCAGGTAGAACTTTGTTTTTTCCTTAGTCTCTGTAGGAGAAAACCTGACCAACACAGGCAATATAGCCCTGATATATTATCGCGTCAAGGATAAAATAGGATTTGAGTATTATTTCAACGGAAGCATTGGCTTAGTGGTCCGGCCTAAACGACTAGGTGAAGCGGCAGGGACATAATCACGGGCACGGGTTTCGATGGTTCTTGATAACTCAATAATCGTCAGCAGTTGTGTCTGGGTTTTGGCGGCGGCTTTGGTGTCGAAGACCTTGCTGTTCTGGTGTACGGGGCTATGGGCGAAATCGTAAATGAGTTTCGAGAGGAGCCGAATGGCCGCGTCGAATTTATCTGCCGTATCAATCAGCTTCTCGAAAGGGTCAGCCGTTTCAGCTAGATTGCCCAACGCCATCAAGCCACGCAAAGTTTTAGCGCTTTTATTGATCGTGCGCGCAGTTTTATTCAATTGTTTATTGGTGAGCGCGCCTGCTTCGTGTTCGCGCAACATGGCTTGGCTGGTGGTTTGCAAGTTGCGGAAGTTTTGCGTGAATTGTTGCTTGGTGACGGCCTTCTGCCGTTCGGCCTCGAACGAACGCGGCGACTGGGCGTAACTCACCGAGGCCAGTGTTACCAGCCAGCCGACCAGCAATGGGGCTAGTAAAAGGGAAGAAGATAAGATAATCCTTCGTTCAGCCGTCATAACGATATGCCGTGAAGTGTAAGTCTTTCAGAGTTGACGGAGGCAGACTAACTTACGGTTTCTAAACCTGTCCAGCCTGCACACACCGCGCAAAGAGAAAGCCGCCGCAAATTTTGCCTGCGACGGCTTGGGAAAGATTCAGTAGCTTTTAGCTGGGTGATCACACTTTTAGAATCTCGTCCTCTTTGTGTTTCGCCAGTTCGGCGATTTTGCCGACGAACTGATCGGTCAGTTTTTGTACGTCATCAAGGCCGCCTTTTTCTTCGTCTTCCGAAATGGTTTTGTCCTTGAGAGCTTTTTTCAGCTTGTCGTTGGAATCGCGGCGCGCGTTGCGCACGGCGGTTTTATGATCTTCCGCCATTTCGCCGATCTGTTTGGCGAAGCCCTTGCGGCGCTCTTCGGTGAGGGCGGGAATCGGAATGCGAATGATTTTGCCGTCGTTGCCAGGGTTCAAGCCCAAGTCGGAGTTGCGAATCGCCTTTTCAATCGTGTTAATCAGCGAAGGGTCGAAGGGTTGAATCGTCAGCATGCTGGCATCTGGCGCGTTGAGCGTACCGACTTGATTGAGCGCCATTTCTGAGCCGTAAGCCTCGACCGTGATATTGTCGAGAATGTTGGTCGAAGCGCGGCCCGTGCGAATGGTGGATAGTTTATGGCGAAAGTCTTCGACGACTTTTTCCATACGCGACTTGGTTTCGTTATTGATCTCTTTGGTCATAGCGTTTTCCTCTGCGGTTTTATTCGGTTTTTACCAGTGAACCGACGCTCATATCGCCCAGTACGGCGCGTTCGATGTTGCCAGGTTCGTTCATGTTGAAGACCAGAATCGGCAGCTTGTTATCCCTGCAAAGCGCAATCGCAGAAGCGTCCATCACCGCGAGTTCTTCTTGCAAGACACGGGAATGGGTTAATTCGTTAATCTTGACCGCGTTGGCATCTTTGCGCGGGTCGGCGGTGTAAATGCCGCTGACACCGGTCGCTTTCATCAACACATGGGCCTGCACTTCGAGCGCGCGGATCGCGGCGGCGGTGTCGGTGGTGAAAAACGGTTTGCCAATGCCAGCGGCAAAAATCACGATGCGGCCTTTTTCGAGATGGCGAATAGCGCGGCGGCGAATGAACGGCTCGGCCACTTCACGCATCTCGATAGCCGACATCACCCGCGTATAAGCTCCTTGCTTTTCGAGCGCGTCTTGCAACGCGACAGCGTTCATCACCGTTGCTAGCATTCCCATGTAATCCGCCGAAGCACGATCCATGCCGGAAGCGCTGGCCTTAATGCCGCGAAAGATGTTGCCGCCGCCGACCACGAGCGCGAGTTCGATGCCCAGGTCTTTGACTTCTTTGATCTCTTGCGCGACGCGCAACACGACTTTGGGATCAATGCCGTAAGGCGCATCGCCCATCAGTGCCTCGCCGCTCAGTTTTAGCAGCACGCGATGGTAAAGCGGTTTGGTTCGGTTTTCTGCCACAGTGTTTATTGAGAGGGATAAGAAAAAGGGGAGTGAAGTCTCACTCCCCGCTAATAGCTCGAATGCTTACTGCGATACTGCTGCCGCGACTTCGGCGGCGAAATCTTCCTGACGTTTTTCCAAGCCTTCGCCCATCTTGTAGCGCGTGAAGCGACGCACCGAAACTTTCTCTCCGGTTTTCGCCGTCACTTGCGTAATCAACTGGCTGATCGTCACCGTTTGATCCTTGACGAATGGTTGTTCCATCAACACCGAATCGGTGAAGAATTTCGACAGGCGGCCTTCGACCATCTTTTCGAGAATGTTTTCGGGCTTGTTCGCGTTTTTCGGATCGGCTTTGGCGGTTTCCAAAGCGATGCGGCGTTCTTTTTCAACTAACTCCGCCGGAACTTCTTCTTTCACTACGTATTGCGGTTCAGACGCACAGATGTGCATCGCTACGTCTTTGACGAATTGCGAGAAGTCTTCTGAGCGCGCGACGAAATCAGTTTCGCAATTTACTTCGACGAGTACGCCGACCTTGCCGCCCATGTGAATGTAAGAACCGACAACGCCTTCAGCGGCGATGCGGCCTTCGCGTTTTTTGGCGCTCGCTAAGCCCGCCTTGCGCAAGGCTTCAATCGCT
>JANNUY010000103.1:0-3871 GCA_031414155.1 Acidobacteriota bacterium | reverse complement strand
GTTGTTCCAACGAAGCCGCAGGGGCTTGCGCCAGTGTTTGCACTTCGCGCAAAAACGCGCCGAGTGCATGAGGTTGTTGCGTTAAACTCATTCGTTACTGCTTCTTGCAATTTTGTCGTCTTTGAAAAATGAGCGACGCTTTTGTAGGGAGTTAGAGTGTCCTCTCCATCCGCAAAAGCCAGAGAAACCAAGCATTTTACTGCTTTGTCTAAACCGTAAACGAGTTTGCTTTCAATTGTTGTGCCGCGCGGCTCTGTCAGTGTGCAAGCCCGCAGTGTTTTCACTGAGCGAACGTGAGGCGTGCTAAAGCCTGGGGGGTTAGAGTTTCAATTCATCCAGCGAGATCAATCCTTGCTTCAATGCATAGAGAGCCGCTTGCGTGCGATGCGCCAGATGCAGCTTGCTGAGAATGTTGCCGATGTGGCTTTTTACGGTTTCTTCGCTGATGAAAAGGGCTTCGGCGATTTCTTTGTTGGTGTGGCCGTGGGCGAGTTGGCGCAAGACTTCGCGCTCGCGGTCGGTGAGTTCGTTGCCGGGCACGATGCCGCGCGTTAGTTCCTGCAACAGGGTATGCGCCACGGCTGGATCAATCATGGATTGCCCGCGCGCCGCCGCCCGCACCGTCGCCAGCAACAGTTCAGGGTCGGAATCTTTGCGCACGTAACCAATCGCGCCCGCGCGCAACACACCGATTAGCCGCGCTTCGTCAGTCGAAGCGGTTAACGCTACGACTTGCGTCGTAGGCCATCGCTCGCGCACGCGCCGCGTCGCCGTGACGCCATCCATCCCGCCTGGCATCAGCAAATCCATCACGACGACGGCGGGCAGCCATTCATCAAGCTTGGTGAAAAGCGCTTCGGCGTTATCGGCGATGCCTACGATAACGAGGTCGTCGAAGGATTCGAGATAGCTGCGCAAACCGCGCGTGACGACGCGGTGATCGTCAACGAGGGCGACGCGAATCATGTTTTCACCTCTGCTTTCCCACGGTTGAAGGCGATGCACACCCAACTAAGATGAAGCCAGAGCAGCGCGTAGGCTAACAACCATAATAAGGCTTTAAGTGGTATTGCGGCGTAAAGCATCACAGGAACCATCAGGGCAATGAGAAAATACCTTGACCAATAACGCCACAAGCGTTTGAGGTATGCGCCAAAAGCCTCAACCGAATAGAAGGGCGCTTGTCGTTTGATCTGACGGTGGATGCGCGTCATCAATAGCACCAGTGCCACAATCCAAATAAACGGCACTATCAATGATTTGGCAGAGCCAAAACTGAATTCTGGAAGGATAAAATCATGTAAATGCAAATTCCAGGTGAGCCAAATAGCCACTTTTGATTTAGTTGAACCTGAGATGATCACGAGCCATCGAACGAGCGAAACAAGAAATAACCCTAACCAAAGGGCGAGGCCGTAATACCAACTGAGCCGCATCTCAAAAACCTGGCGAAAGGAATAAACAACCTGATTCTCTAGCTGTTTCAATCGTTGATTGACTAAGTACAAGAAAAACGCGCTTACTCCATACAGAAAAATACCTACCCAAATCATGGTGCGAAAGTTAGTGCCAAGCAGCACGCCATAGCCAAAACCGAAAAACGCAACCAGCGTGAAAAGCGTGGCGAGCATCAATTCGCGGTCGCCGCTGCGTTCAAGCGGCGCGCTTTCGAGTGGCAGTTGCACGGTGAGTTTGGTTCCGTGACTGGGGAAACTTTCGAGTTGCAAGTTGCCGTGATGTTGCGCGGCTCTGACGCGCATGTTGCCCAAGCCCATGCCTTCACTTTGCGCGGCTGAAAATCCGATGCCGTTATCGTTGATACGCAATCGAATCGTGTCGGCTTCGTCTTTGAAATGGCGATCCAGCGTGAGCGAAACGTGTTGGGCGCGGGCGTGCCGCGCAATGTTGGAAAAGGCTTCCTGCGTAATGCGAAAAAGCGTTTCCGGTGCGCCAGGCGGAAATTCCAATTCATCGGGCAAATCATTGAAGCGGGTTTCGACTTGCGCGCCCGTGCGATGGCGCAAGGCTTCGCACTCGCGGCGCAGGGCTTCGACCAAACCGAAATTCGCCAGTGGCGTAGGCCGCAGGTTTTGCAGCATCGCTTCCATTTCAGACAGCGCGTCGCGGGTGCGATTGCGTAATTCGCTCAGGGCTTCGCGCGCACCCGCCACGTCGTTATCCCAACGCGCCTGCGTCGTAGCCGCGCAGACCTGAATGCTGAACAGTTGCTGTTTCACCGAATCGTGCAATTCGCGCGCGAGGCGATTGCGTTCCTGTTGCGCCGCCGCTTCGCCAATCTGTTGCGCCCAACGTTCGCGCAAAACGAAGGTTGAATCCGCTTCTTCATTGGGCGGCGTTTCTTTTTGAAGCATCAACCAGGCGTACCCCATCGCCAGCAGAAAAAATGTAGCCGTGAGGCCGCCCGCAAATTTGGTTTCCCAAAAGGCAATGAAACCGGCCAGCGAGATCAATCCGGTCATCAACAGCGAAAGAAAAAAGGCTATCGAAAGATGATAGTGCGCGGTGCGGTCTGACAGCTTGCTGACCGCCCAAGCGAACGCGCCGATGCTCATCAACGTGGCGCCGAACATTTGCGCAAAGCCCTTGAGCTTGAAATAAGTCAGCCAAAACTCTTTCGGTAACTTGCCCAACGAAATTCCGTAAAGATTGAATGCGATGTCTAACCGCAGCAAAAAAAGCAGACCCACGAAAAACGCGATGCAACCGGTGAGCAAAGTTAGGTGTTTGAATTTCACGATGACTCCCACGAAGACTTCTTTGATGAATCGTTCAGACCAGATGACGCCATCATACTTGCGCGCCGTGGCTGCGCCATCACCCGCACGGAGGATTTTACGCTCCCCCAAAAGAGGGAGGCGCGTGTGTTAAAGTGCCGCCGAGAGAGAAATCCAATGAAAGCTACTTTTAAGACTGCCTTTGGCTATCAAGGCGACGCGATGAGTTTGCCGGTGGCGAACGTCGCCACGGCAATTACGTTTTATGAATCGGTGATGGGTTTTAGCGTGACAGTGCGCGATGATTCATCTGCTACGCTGGCACGTGATGACATTCAAATGAGACTGGTCGAAAACGGCGGCGACCCGACGCAAGACGGATGTTTCTTCGCGGTGGATGACATCGAAGCCGCCTTCGCCGAACTGAAAGCGAATGGCTTGGGGCGTGAAGAGGCGGGTTATCGCATGGATCGTCACGGCGATACGAATTGGAAAGTGTTTTTCGTCGTCGCGCCGGATGGGCTTTGCTACTGTTTGGGCGAACGCCAGAACTGATTCAATAGTTGCCTGTTGCTTGCGGTTGCGGAGGCGTAGCGCCTTGTTGTTCTTGCGCGATGCGTACGCCCGCGCTTGCGCCGAGTCGTGTAGCGCCCGCTGCAATCATCTCTTTGGCTGAAGCCAAATCGCGTACGCCGCCTGCCGCTTTAACGCCAATGTTTGCGCCGACTGCGCGCCGCATCAATTCAATATCAGCCACGGTCGCGCCGCCTTTGCTGAATCCGGTCGAAGTCTTAACGAAATCAGCGCCTGCCTCTTTCGCCAACACACAAGCACGAACCTTTTCATCATCGGTGAGCAGCGCCGTTTCGATAATCGTTTTGACGATGGCGCAACCTTCGTGCGCGGCTTCGACGACAGCGCGAATGTCGCGTTTGACGCATTCGTCATCGCCCGATTTCAACGCGCCGATGTTGATGACCATGTCTATCTCAGTCGCTCCGTCAAAGATCGCGCGGCGCGTTTCATACGCTTTCACGTCCCACGGCGTAGCGCCCAACGGAAAGCCCACAACCGTGCAAACCTTGACTGGCGAACCGTAAAGCTGAAACGCGCAATCCTTGACCCACGTCGGATTG
>JANNUY010000102.1:0-1127 GCA_031414155.1 Acidobacteriota bacterium | reverse complement strand
GCCGTGATTCGCGCTGAAGTCGAAAACATGTTGGCGGCTTCGGCCCAAAGCAATTCGTTAGTTGATGTGCCTGATTTATTTTGGGCACCGGCTTCCAAGATACATTCACAACCAACCACCATCGAACCCCAGAGCGATTTGCCCTTTCAACGCATCAAGGAATATCGCCTGCTGCGTTTGCTGGGAAAAGGCGGGATGGGCGAAGTCTATGCCGCGTGGGATGAAAAGATGGGCCGCAACGTCGCGCTCAAACTCATGAAAGCGGGCCTGCCTGAACAATATCTCAAACGCTTTGACGAAGAACGCCGCCTGCTCGCGCGCCTCAACCATCCCAATATCGTTACGATTTTTGACAGCGGACAAATCAACGACCGGCCTTATTTCGTGATGGAATTTTTAACGGGGCAATCGCTGCGCGACTGCTTAACCCAAGGCGCACTGGTGTCAACGGAATGGCTGGACTTCACTAAGCAAATTTGTGCGGCACTCAATGCTGCACACAGCCAGGGCGTCATTCATCGTGACATCAAACCGGACAATCTCTTTCTCGCACAAAATGCCGACGGCTTGCTGGTCAAGGTGCTGGACTTTGGCGTAGCCGCCTGGCGCGAATCTGAAACGATCACGCAAACGCTGCAAGTGGTAGGCACTTCGGCTTACATCTCGCCCGAACAAGCCTTGGGCAAAGGCCGCCGCGAAATTGATCAGCGCGCCGATATTTATTCGCTGGGCGTGGTCGTATACGAAATGATGTCGGGCGAGCGCGTTTTCACAGCTACACAACCCGCCGCTTATTTGCATCTGCACGCCAACGTCATTCCACCCAAACCTTCTGAGCAGAACCGCTCCGCCGGAATCAGCCCTGCACTTGATGCTGTCGTGATGAGGGCGCTGGAAAAGAACCCAGCAGCACGTTTTGACTCCGCCCGCGCTTTTGCCGAAGCCTTACAAGCCGCGCTTGAACAGAAAGCTGAGCCACCCAACCCGATGGCAACAGCTTCGATCAGTTACGAGACACAAGTGCGCGCGGTCGAAACCAATTACCTTGCGCCTGAAACTCAACCCATTCCGCAGCCAAAACCGAAATGGCCTTATGCCGCTGCCGCTGCGCTGTTGATCGCGCTGGC
>JANNUY010000101.1:0-6861 GCA_031414155.1 Acidobacteriota bacterium | reverse complement strand
CGTTTGTTACAGCAAATTGCTTGCCGGTCAACGCTGGCGGTAAAGCTGGAACGGTGTTATCGCCTACGCTCAAGGCATCGCGCCGCAAGCGTTGCAACAAGTAAGGCGAAGTTACCCAGGCAAACGTGCCGCGCAAGCTGCGAACGGGCAGCAGCAGTAAACGCTGATCTGAGAATTGCGCCGAACCTGCATAATCAGCGGCTTGTTTGGTGTCAGGGCCAAAAACGAATTCTTTATTGGCGGCGTCCTTACACAAATCGCGCAACGTACCTTTCAGTGAAGAGCCGGGCAGATACGGAATGCCTGTCGCCTTCTCGCGCGCAATCGGCAAGTCAATCACCCCGACACCTTGCCCCGTGCCTGCGTGAAGCGGCGAGAGAGCGTGAACGAAAGTTAGTTTGGTATTCATCTTTTCTTGTCTCCTTTTCCTAGGCTAAAAGAGTTTTGAGAAAGGCCGTTACAACATCAAAGTATTCGCTTTCTTTTCCTTTAACGAATTCTTTGAGCGGCTCAATCTGACCTGCTTCTCCGCAGTTAACGCTTAAATAAACAGTCTCAGGCTCCCAACCTGCCCCGGAGTCTTGTGGTTTCAAGGTGAAGCCACCAGCAGGGGTTGAGTTTTGCAAAACTAACGCCAGCCCAACAGCCAAACCATTTTTGCATTGTAAGGGCCTGAGAATAACAGGACTGGCCCACCGTTCATGGTTGGCAGGCAGTAACACCGTATCTGCCGGATCAACATCCTGATTGTGTGGATCATCGGGATCGTTGTCTTTGAAATGAAACACTATCGGCAAGCCAAAAAAGCCGCGAGGAAATTTGCGCACCTCAGAAACGGCATTTTTGTGCCGTTCATCAGATTGGTCAGAAAGAAATCTGATTTCATCTGCTTCTGGCCAGTAACTGCGGCCATACGGTTTTCCATTCTTTAACCGACGTGCTTGTCTGAATACTCGCAGCTTCTCAATCAGATTAACCCAGACAGTAGCTCGCTCACCCGATAACTTTGCAATTTTGAACTGCGACTCGCTTTTATCTATGCGCGGTACGCCTTTCGGCCACTTACCAGCAACGATATGTTTCCCTAAACCATCGTTGATGTATTTCTGCACGCCAGAGACTTCTGGGGTGAGAGCAGGCTTAACTACCCCGTCATTTTCTTGCACGTCAGTTAAGTGCAGCGCACCAAAACCACGCCGCGTGCGTGCGCCAATTCCACCAAACGTTTCCCACGCCCAGAGCGCAGCCGCTACGTCTTGTTTCCACTGCCCATCTTTTTTACTCGCGTCTTTATGCGCCGGAAAAGAAAGCTCCAGTTTGAATCTCACGTCCGTTGCAACAACCTTAGATTTCCAGCCAATTTGTTTTGCCTCTTTATCTTGTGGCTGAAGTGGAAAGGCAGCATAAGCAGGGCCTGCTTCAGCATAATTAACAATCAGCGGTTTAGGCTTGCCATAACTATCTGTTCCTTCAGTAACCTCAAACGGATGCTTTTTGTCCGTTACAACGACTTGAGTAACGTGAATATTAACTTTTGAGGGAGAGGGGATTTTTGCCGTACTTGCAGCTCCCCAAAGCAAGGCCTCGTCTTTTCTCATTGCATCCAAATCACCCTCATACCTGCCGCCCCGTGTCGCGCGCCACCAGAATCGCAGATGTCCGCGGACCTCAGTGCCGCGAATCGGCGTCAGGTCGTCGCATTGTCCCGGCTCTACGCCGCCGCCAAACAGTGGAGTAATCAATTCGTACTCGCGCGTTTGCACGATCAGGTTATCGTCTTGGGCGCGCTCGATTTTGCTTTCAGCTTCATTAGGTTTGCGTGGAGCTTCTCTCATTGTTGTTCCTCCGGTTTGCCTGACCACGCGCCGAGCAGCGCGAGTCCGAATCCGTCGTGGTTGTCTTGCGGGTCATCGCTTACGCATCTTAGCCAGACCTGTTCGCACCAGTCTTCGACTTGCTGGTCAGTGCCTTTCAATTCGAGAAAGTAAACCGAACCCGCAGGCGCGAGACGTTTCGTCGCTTTGGGTTGACCGTGTTTGTGCTTCGTACGATCAAAGTCCCAACCTGACACGACCTGGGCGCGATTGATTGCAACGCCTTTGAGTGTAACGGTAAAATCGGGCTGGGCCTTCAGTAACCAGTCAGAGCGATAACCATCCGTGAAATGAGCAGGCGTCAACAACACGAGCCGACAGAAATATCTGTCACCGTCTATGGATTGCTTGATCTTTTCGATCACAGCCTTTTTGCAGTCCACGAATTCAGCTTCGATAGACTTGTCGCTCTCGCGCCAATGGGTCAGACGGCGCTCACCGCTGAAAGGAATCAACGCAGGCGTGAGTTTGTCTGCTGTCGTCCACACTGCCAACGCCAGTCGCTGCCCACCGACTTTGGGAGCGTCGGCTTGTTGCGTGAATTCAAGCCCGCGCGTTTGATAGAGCGCACCATCAGACGCGGTTTGCGTGCCCGGTTCAATCGCAACGTGCGTGCGCGTGTCTTTCGGCGGGCCATCGTGACCGTATTTAGCAATTGCCATTTCATCACAGCTTTGCGCAGCGGGCGGATCGGTTAGCCAGTCTTTGAATTTTGCGCTCGTCCAATAACGCGGCGGCTTATCGAAGGGCTTGCCAGACTTTTGCCACGTACCAACGGGACACAAACCATCATCCGGCAAATTGGTGACGGCGTTGGCGGGCACCTCCAACGGAGCAAGCTGAATCAGCTTGGCGCGGTTAGAGGGAATGCGTTTATCAGCATTCGGTTCCGCGTTACACCACAGCGCATCAGTAGGCGCGGGCATCAGCCATTCGGCAACCTCACCCTTGTCATTCAACTCAACGAGCAATGGCCCGCGCACTTCGAGCAGTTTCAGTTCTGCGATCAACGTCGCATCGAAATTGCCGCCTTTGCCCAAGCCCTGCCGCGTCCGCACGCCGCCCGTCGTCGTCGAAGGAAAAGGGAAATCGAGCGAAGTCGCGCGCACTCCGGCAATGTCCGCACTGAACGGACGGCCATCGCGCACAATCAACGGATCACGCGGTTCAATCAGCCAGGTTTGCATTGTCAATTGCTACCTCCATCATCAACTTCGATGTCTTTCAGAATTTGGACAAGTTGCTTCTGCGCGCCCTTATTTGCAGCCTCGTGGTTTGGATGATCGTGGTCTGGATGAGTTGGGAATGATTGCTCGTGAGCAACAGCAAGCGCCCGCGCAATAATCAATTCTTCAGCAAGACGTGCGAGTGACCCGTCCTTCGGTTTAGCACTCTCCAAATCTTTCAAATCCTGCCAGAGCCTTGCGATCACTTTCTTATCAAGCTTTTCCTCGCCGTGTCCGGCGCGCTTGCGCTTGAGGATTCGTTTTACTTCGCCGGGAATCGCACCAGGCACAAGTGCTAATTGATGCGCCAGCTTTTGAAATTCGTAAGCCACGCCATCCGGCAATTTGTCAGCGACAAACAACAACGTGAAAAATTCGAGCCGCGCATCCAGCTTGCCCCAATGGTCAACCACCGTAGTCGTTTCGCCGCCGCGTTTATCGAGCTTGAGACAGAGTGCATCTTTATCGGGAAAGCGTTTGGCTTCTTGCTCGGCTGCGCGCACCAACGTCAGCGCATCTGAGAGCGGGTCGAGGTGATGACAGATGGCTACGCCAATGGAAAGCGTAGTGCCGTTATTCAGCGTCGTTTTGAAAGCATCAGACAAGGCTTTTGCGCATTGCACGATCTGATGCAACGGCACGAATGCCAGTACGTCATCGCCTCCTGCATATATGAGCGAGCCGTGATGCGTGGTTTCGACAATAGCTCGCACGCCTTTGGCAAACTCACTTAATTTCGACGACAAGTCACGATGTTGGTGATGGGTGCTGAGTGCTTCAATGGCTTTGCCCATGCCATCGCCATCGGCCAACAACAAGGCGTAATAAGGATGTGGCTTGCGATCACCAAGGGCGGACTTGAGAAACTCGCGCAGCGCTTTCTTAGCAACATCAATTTTCTTTTTGCTTACTTCCGGCAAAACGTTTTTCTTCTCAAAGTATTCCGCCAGACGATCTTCAAACAACAACCTGCCATCACAAGGCTTTTCGCCTCTACGAAAAATGCTGGCTATGCGTGTGTGGTCGGGGCTGGAGCCATTGCCTGAAACGCCGCTCCACGCACTCTGGTCAATGTCGTTTAACTGTTGGAAGTACCGTGCGACAGCGGCCTGATCTGTTTCACGCAAATTGCTGAGTAAAGGAAACGCCGCAACGTGTGAAGTGCTAAAAAAGCCCTCTTCGTCTCCCTTTTTGCCGAGTCGCTTGAGCAATCCAACTCCGCACAAGCGTTCGCCGGGACGCGTGTCAAAGAGTTGCCGACGCTCTTCTGCGCTTAACCCGTTGGTCTTGTAGGCGTCTTCGTGAATTACTGATTCGCGCCAACCATCCAGCGAAGATTTCGGCACGCCCACCTGCGCCCAGCCTTTTGTCGAAGCAAAAGCGCGCGTATTTTTGCGCGCCGTGAGCAAGGCTTCGGCTTGTTGGCGCACAGCCAGGTATAAGTTTTCATCCGGCAACGGAACCGCCGCCCAATAAAATTCGAGCAGGTCAGCAACCTGCTTATCCGCCGCAGTCCGATCAAAGTATTGGCCTTCTGACTCGAAACGTTTGAATGCCTCGTTACGCAAGCGCGCGAGTTCGTCTTTCGCCGCTTCGTGAACTTCACCGACAAAAGCCTTCACATCCGCAGTTTCAATGATAGCCGTCAGTTTATTGACCACATTGAAATCGCTACCCCGCTCTAAATCTTTCGGGTCATCAATCGCCGGAAAAATCAATTTATGCCCCTCGGCAATTTTGCGCGCAGCCGCCTTGGAAAGTTCACTCAACAGCCATGAACCAAACCATAAATCGCGGCTGCGACGTGCGCTAGCAATGAAATCCTGAACCGGCCCGATGGCAATGCTAACCAAATAGGTCATATGGCTCCTTGCGAAATGAGACGCCTAGCCTTTGCGGTATAGCGTCTGCGCTCGCTCTTTCGTCAACGGTCTAATCGGGGCTTACTCAGTGAATTCCTCACCCGCTGAAGCGTATTCAAATTTCGGATGATGGATTGGGTGTTCTTTTGGGTACTGCCGAGTGGCAAGCAATCAAATCGCCGGGCTGGGGCTTCCAAAGAGGTTTGCCAAGAGGTCTGATCGATTACGAAGCGCAAAATACGCAGCCCTGTTGATTTCGTCAAGGGGCAACAACGTTTGTCTCAGGCAGCCGCATTCTCTCGAATCATTTCCAGAATTGAAATGATCTTGTTGGTTTCGCGGTCTTGAAATAGGCCGTCTACGCCCTCGGTGCTGAAGTCGGTGAAGGGCGATTCGTAAAGTTTGCCAGCGTCCATTACGCCGTTGCGCGTGAGGTATTCAATCACCAAATTTACAAAACGAATTTGATTGGCGTTGAACGTTTGCCCATCCAAGTATTCGCTGAAGGCTCGTTTGGCGGCTTCACGATCCAAACCAATCAGTGTGCGGATGAAGAGGCCGAGGCTGTCTTGCTTGCCGTAGGCTTGCTCGAAGACTTGCCGCGTCACGACTTCGCCGGATTCAAACAGGATGCGTTCGAGTTCGCTGATGTCGGTGGGCGTAATGGCTACGTTGTGTTTGAGTTTGTGGATGGCGATGTGGTTTTCGTTCGCCTGCAAAAAACTCATTACTTTGCGTTTATAGCGTTCAAGGTCAGAGGCCGAAATCAAGCCCGCGAGCGATACTTCCTGAATTTGACCGACTTCATCCTCAAAATTCGTGATGATGGCTTTGCGTCCTTTTTTCTCGATGAACTTGACCAACTCGCGCAAGCGCACGCGAATCTGTTCGAGCATCGGCAGCGTGATGTCTGTCCAGTATTCCTCTTGTTGCAGGTCTTGAATGAGTTCCAATTCCTCTTTGACCATTGGCACGTTAGAAGCCTCTTCGAGCCGGGCGGCGATTTCGCGGATTTGCGCGCTGAGATTGGCGAAGGACTTGTCTTTGCGCAATACGGCGAGTTGCGTTTTCAGCATCAGCACGTCAAAGCGTTTGGCGGTTTCTTCTTCGGTCGGCAGTTGCGCAGGCAAGCCGGAGACGATGCGCGCGAGTTCTTCGTATTCGCCCGCTTGCAGCCGTTCCCAGTTTTGCGGCTCGCGGTATTTCTCGACTTGTTCGAGATGCGGGCGGACGAGGAAGTTGTCCGTATTCATCGCGGCGACTTCGCCTTGCAAGGTCACGGCGATTTCGCTGCCGAGGGCTTGCACTTCTTCTGATTCGCCTTCGTGTTGGCGTATGCCTTCGAGCAGTTGCAGCCGTTGTTGAAAGCGACGCTGATTGAGCGGCATGACGACGTGGCTTTCGACGCCTTGCGCATTCTGGCCGAAGAATTCGAGGTTGCCGCAAAAACCGAAGATATAGAAAAACTCTTTGTGCATCCCTTCGCCAAACAGGTCAGGCCGCAAGCGCGTACCGCGTCCGATCATCTGAAAGAACTTAGTCTTGGAGCGCACGACTTTGAAAAATACGAGGTTGACGATTTCGGGAATGTCTATGCCGGTGTCGAGCATGTCCACCGAAATGGCGATTTGCGGAAAGTCTTTTTCCGGCTGGTATTCGACGGCAGAAAAATCGCCCACGAGGCTTTTGGCATAAGTCTCATAGCTGTCAATCACGCGCGCGTGACCGGACTGCGCAATCTAGCTGAGCATGTATTCGTAAAGATCGCCCTTGGTGTCGCGGTCCTCCATCTAGATGTCACTAATCATATCTACGACGCGCGCCAGCAAGCCCGCCGTCGGAATCGTGAACCGCGCATCTTTCATGTGATGCGAATACGTCGAATCGTCGCGGTCGCTT
>JANNUY010000100.1:0-7285 GCA_031414155.1 Acidobacteriota bacterium | reverse complement strand
GCAAAGATTTCCTTTTTCTTATCGGCCAGTTTCGTGAACAGCTTATAAGCCTTGTCGAGTTCGGGGCGCGAGAGTTCGTGCCCCATCTCTTCGTATTTCGCTTTCAACGCATGACGGCCTGAATGCTTGCCCAATACCAGGCTGTTGGTTTTCACGCCGATGGATTCGGGCGTCATGATTTCGTAAGTGATGCGGTTCTTGAGCATGCCGTGTTGGTGAATGCCCGCTTCGTGCGCGAAGGCGTTCTTGCCGACGACAGCTTTGTTCGGTTGCACCTGCACGCCCGTGATGTTCGAGAGCGTCTGGCTCGAACGATAAAGCTCTTCGGTGACGATGCCGTTTTCATAAGGCATCAAATCTTTGCGTACGCGCAAGGCCATCACGATTTCTTCCAATGAAGCATTGCCTGCACGTTCGCCGATGCCGTTGATCGTGCATTCGATTTGTCGCGCGCCCGCCGAAATCGCGGCGAGCGAATTGGCTACGCCTAAACCCAGATCGTTGTGGCAATGTACGCTGATGACGGCCTTGTCGATGTTGCGCACGCGCTGTTTGAGCGTAGAAATAATGTGGTGATATTCGCTCGGAATCGTATAGCCGACCGTGTCGGGAATGTTCACGACCGTCGCACCTTCATCAATGACGGCTTCGATGATCTCGCACAAATAATCAATGTCAGAGCGCGTCGCGTCTTCAGCACTAAACTCTACGTCGTCGGTAAAGCTTTTGGCGAGCCGCACGGCTTCGCGCGACATTTCCAAAACTTCTTCGCGCGTCTTTTGCAGCTTGTACTGCAAATGAATGTCCGACGTTGCAACAAACGTATGAATGCGCGGATGTGCCGCATCGGCCAATGCGCCCCATGCGCGTTCGATGTCTTCGCGCACGGTGCGACACAACGAAGCGATGATCGGACGGCGACAGGTCTTGGCAACTTCGCGGATCGCGGCGAAGTCGTCGTCGGAAGCAATGGCGAAACCGGCTTCAATCACGTCAACGCCGAGTGCGTCGAGTTGCCGCGCCATGCGAAGTTTTTCTTCGAGGTTCATGGAACAGCCGGGCGATTGTTCGCCGTCGCGCAAAGTCGTGTCGAAAATGATTAAGCGGTCGCTCATACGTTTCTCTCTTTCATAAAACCGTCAGGAGCAGCTCATTAAGGGAGGGCATCCTAACATCAGGGTTGCTGGTTACTCTCGCGCCGCAGCATTGACGCGATTTATTATTTTTGCGATTTTATAAACGATGCTTATGATAGTCGCAAGCGATATTTTCGCTTGGCATCACAAAAGGGCGCAGTTTTTAAGAGAGAGGATGTAAACCATGGACTTATCGCAACTCGAAATTTTTTTATCCATCGCCGAAGAAAAAAGTTTTTCGCGCGCGGCGGAAAAGATGCACCGTACGCAACCGGCCATCAGCATTGCGCTGAAACGCTTGGAAGAAGAACTCGGCGAAACGCTGTTTGACCGCAGTTCGAAATCAGGCACGCTCACCGAAGCCGGACGCATCCTGCTTTCTTACGCCCAGCGGATGATTAACTTGCGCGACGAAGCGCTCGAAGCCGTCAGTGAATTGCGCGGCATGTTTCGTGGACGCCTGACCATCGGCGCGAATGAAAGCACTTCGCTTTATGTGTTGCCGCCGCTGTTGCGCGAATATCGCAAAGGGCATCCGAACATCAAGATCGAAGTCTTTCGCAACATCTCGGAACGCATCCCGAACGAGGTGCTGGAACGCAATCTCGATTTCGGCTTCCTGTCGTTCGACCCGTTGCATCCGGCGTTGCAATCGTTCGAGGTGCATCGTGACGAATTGGTCTTGGTCGTGCCGCCCAATCACGGACTCGCCAAGCGCAAGGGCATCACCATACGAGATTTAGGGCAGGAACAGTTCGTCGCGCACAACGTCAAGACGCCCGCGCGCACGCGCATCTTTGAACTGTTTGCGCAAAACCGTACGCCGCTGAATATCTGCATCGAGTTGGCGACGCTCGACACGATCAAAGATTTCGTACGCGAAGGCATAGGCATCGCCATCCTGCCGCGCGTTTCGGTGCAAGGTGAACTCGAGCGCGGGGATCTCATCGAAGTCCCGGTCAAAGGCGTGAAGATCGAAAAGCCGCTGCGCCTCGTTCATCGCCGCGAACAAAACATGTCGCACGCGGCTAAATCGTTTTTAGACATTGTGAAAGCCAATATGACGGGCGGCACGTTGAACGGGCAGGCGACAGAACAGCTATAAAGACCAGCTATAAAAAGTTGATGAGGGTTTGCAAGATGCCCACGATGAAGCCGATGGCTGCGCCAAACCAGACGATGGCTTTGATCTCGCGTCCGGCAGTTTCCATCACGAGGTTTTCGATGTCTTCGTTAGAAAAGGCATTGAGGCGATTGAGCAGGATTGCGCGAATGTCGAGCTTGCGGCTGAGCGTTTCTACCAGACTGGTAATCGCCGACGACGAAATCAACGGCGTGTGATTGCCGTTCGTAAGCAGCTTTTGCGGAACCTGCGTCAGCGTCTCGCGCACGGCGTTGCGCACGCTGTCACTTTCGGTCACGCCTTCCGCCGCGCTTTCGAGTCCTTTGCCGATCAGCTTTTCGAGTGTTTCGACATCCATCAAATAACTGGCGGCGAGGCGGCGAAAGAAACCCGCGTCGTTTGTCTCGCGGTCAATGATGCCGTGCAACCGCAAGGCCATCGCGCGCTTGGCTTCTTCGTCGCGGCTCAACACGCCGAGCCGTTCGCCCAAGTGCCGCGTAATCGTCCGCAACATCGCTTCGTCGTTGGTGTATTTAGCGTATTCGCGTTGCGCCAGCGCCGTGACTTCGCCCGCCAGGTCGAGCTTGCCGAGTTCAGCCGAAAGCACTTCGATGTTGAGCAAGCGACTGGCGATCATCCCTGACAGCGCCGTGATGAATCGTTCGCGCTCTTTCGGCAACAGCCCCGGCGTCAGCGGCAACCGCTTGCCGAACCAATAAATCGGCTGGCTCGGACGAAACAGCATCTTCACGGCCAGCCACGCCGCGCCGTAACCGTGCAGCGTCGCTACGACCAAAGGACTCAGCTTGATAAGTAATTCGAGATTCATTGTTTCGCCAGCGTTTTTTTAGATACGGATTTACTCTATCATCCGCTCGCTTTATTTTCACGAGTTCAACTATGCCAATCCAATCAGTAAACCAAGCAGGGCATGACTGGAACGAAACGCGCGTCCGCGTTCGTTATGCCGAAACCGATCAAGCGGGCGTGGTCTATCACGCCAATTACCTCGTCTGGTTTGAAGTCGGGCGCGTAGAGCTTTGTCGCGCTTACGGTTTCAATTACCGCGACATGGAAAAGGAAGCCGATGCTTTTCTGCCCGTGACGGAATGCCGCGTCACTTATCGCCAGCCCGCGCGTTATGACGAAGAGTTGCGCGTTCGTTCGCGCGTCATCGCCTTGCGCAGCCGTGCCGTCAGTTTTTCTTATGAAGTGCGCCGCGCGAGCGATGACGCGCTGCTGGCCGAAGGCGAAACCCATCACATCGTGATGAACAGCGCCGGACGCGCCCGCGCTTTCCCGCCAAAATACGCTGAACTCATGCGCGGCACACCATCTTTTAACTGAGGCAACTGAGGATCAATTATGTTTGCAGGCATTGAAGCAGGCGGAACCAAGTGGGTGTGCGCCGTTGGCGATGCGCCCGACAACCTTGTCGCGCTCGAACGTTTCCCGACCACCACGCCGAATGAAACGATGCAACGAGCCATCGAATTTTTGCGGCAGTTCAACGAACTTCGCGCCCTTGGCGTAGCCTCGTTTGGCCCCATTGATTTGCATGCAGATTCGCCGACGTATGGTTTCATCACGACTACGCCCAAGCCTGGTTGGCAAAACACCGATGTCGTCGGGCCGTTGCGCGCGGCCTTTGACTTGCCGGTGGGCTTTGACACCGATGTGAACGGCGCGGCGTTAGGCGAAGCGCGTTGGGGCGCGGCGCAAGGTTTAGACACCGTCGTCTATCTCACCATCGGCACGGGCATCGGCGGCGGAGCGCTGGTCAACGGCAAGCTGTTGCACGGCGCGTTGCATCCTGAGATGGGACACATCTGGATGCGGCGCGATGCGGTGCGCGATCCATTCGCGGGCGCTTGCCCTTTTCACGGCGATTGTTGGGAAGGCTTGGCCGCAGGCTCCGCGATGGAAAAGCGTTGGGGCAGACGCGCTGAAAACTTGCCGGACGACCATCCCGCCTGGACGCTCGAAGCGCATTACCTTGCGCAAGGCTTGGTGAATCTGACTTACGCGCTTTCGCCGCAACGATTCATTCTCGGCGGCGGTGTGATGCACCAACCGCAGATGCTTTCGCTCGTGCGCACCGAAGTGCAGCGCATGGTCAACGGCTACTTACAGATTCCGCAATTAAACGCTGGCCTTGATGATTACATCGTGCTGCCCGGTTTGGGCGACCGCGCAGGCGTGTTGGGCGCGATTGCGCTGGCCGAGCAAGCGGCGTTGGCGGCCTGAGCTTCTTGCATCGAAATGCTTTTCCCAAATACAAATCAGCGCATCGGTTTTGCCTTCAGCGGCGGAGGCGTGCGCGGCGTGGCGCACATCGGCGTAATCAAGGCTTTATCTGAACGCGGTTGGCGAGCTGATTACGTCGCAGGCACAAGTGCAGGCAGTTTGATCGGCGCGGGGCTGGCTGCGGGAATGGATTGGCAGGCGCTGGCAGAAATGGCGAGTGCTGTGAGTTGGCCGAAGTTGATGCACGGAAAAACGTTGGAAAAGTTTTGTGAACGGCATTTACCCGCCGCCTTTACCGACTTGCGTTTGCCGCTAGCCGTTGTCGTTACTGAATTCCCGATGAAACGCCCCATCGTTTTGCGAGACGGACATCTGGCCTCGGCGCTCAACGCGAGTTGCGCTTTGCCCATCATTCGCCGCCCCGTTTGGCGCGCGGGCTTGAAACTCAAAGACGGAGGTTATACCTGTGTGTTGCCCTCGCAGGCTTGTCGCGCTTTGGGCGCAGACATAGTGTTCGGTTCTGACGTGTGGGAATTGAGCGCCTTGATGCGCGGCTTGAGTCTTGACGCGCACCACCCTTTGTTTCCGGCGCATTATCGTGAAGCGGTGCGACAAACGGACTATTTGATTCAACCGCGCATTGCTGCGCGCGATTACTGGCCGGGCCGGGCTGCGTTGCACCGCCTCATCGCTGCCGGAGAAGCCGCAGTGGAACAGGCTTCCGTTTGCACTTTTCACGCCCCTTGCGCCAAGCGCTCTGCGATCACCCGATAGGCTTCAGGATGAAACGCCAAGCCGACGTGCGTGCCTTTGACTTCAAAGTTGACCGCCGGGTTTTCACTGACGCAAACTTGCCAATCTACTACGCCATCGGTTTTGGTATAAATCGCCGTCTGGCGAATCGCTTCAGGCAAAGGCGCAGCCATCGCTTGCACCGCCGGGCACGTACAAAACCCCGTATAACAATCCGGCCATTCCTTGCGACGCTCGCGCAGCATGTAATTGCGTACGTCGTCAGCGCGATCCAGCACGAACGAATGCGAGCGCACGCCGCGAAAGGGCGACCCCAGCGTCGTCACCGAAGCAACTTGTTCGACCTTACGCGCCGCTGTCGCACGCGACAGGATGCCGCCCAGACTGTGACCGACCAGATGCACCTTGCGCCCCGTCGCGCCATAAGCCTCATCAATCGTCGCCGCCAGCTTTTCAGTCAGCAGGTGCAAACAGTCCGCATTCCAACCGATGCGCGACATATAGGGTTTGTAACCAATACGCCGCAGCCACAAATTCATTTCCCACAAATACTGATCGGTCGCCAAAAAGCCCGGTACGACAACGACCGCCGACTTGTCGCCGCGCGGTACGCCCAAGCCGTAATAAACCGGCGAAGCGTGCAACGCCATCCAGTCCAATCCGACCAACGCCTCGCGCCAAAGCGGTACGTTGACGGCGCGACGATCTTTTTCAAAGGTTTGTGTTGCGGTCATTGTTACTCCTTGTCGGTGGCTGGTGGTTGGTGATAATCGTTCGTACCAATCACCAACCACGCTATGCTTTCTTCCGCCCTTTGCCCGCCACTGCGGCTTTCGCTTTCATCACTTGCGATTGAAACCGAAACCATCAAGATCAAACCGGCAAGCCCAATGAAGCGCGGATCATCTGGCGAACCGTGCGGCAATCGCTCACCGCATCTTTGGCATCGGCTTTGGTGGCGGACTGTCCCGGATAGCGATAAGCGATGGCGTATTTGTTCAACGCATCCAGTTCCGGTTGCAGTATGCCCAACCCAAGTTCAAGGGGTTGCACCAGCGTGAGCAGCAACGACAAATCATGAGTTCTGGGAAACGCTGCTCCCGCTTCGACCAGCCGGGCCTTCAAATATTTTTCGGCGCATTGTTGCGCGTGAAAACAGGCCACGTTGTAAGAAGGCTCTTTACGCGCGCGATATGACCGGAGCAGCGAAACCCAATCTTCTTCGGCTTTCTCCACCCACTCAGCGGTGAACGGCTTCATACATCACCTTTCCGCGTTCGACGATCTCGCGCATGAAAAAATCATCCATTGCCAGCCGTTTGTTCACTTGCTGGCGCGTCCGCACGATCAAATCAAGCGGAATCATCAGCTTCAATTGGCGACTGATATTGACGGCCTGAGCTAGCGGCGAACCTTCGAACGGCATCACTACCAACAGATCAAGATCAGATTCCAACGTAGGCGTCCCGTAAGCGTGCGAGCCGAAGAGAATGATTTGCTCCGGCTTGAATTCCTCGGCGATGCGACGGCAAAGGCTGTGGATGAAAGCCTTTCGCTTCGCAGGCGTTTGAAGGCTTTGCTGCCACTCCTGATATTGCCGCGCCAGTTCCGCACCAGTAGCCACCGCAAGTTTATTTTCGGCCAGTGATGGTGTCGCTTGTTTGATTGCTACATTGCGTGCCATCCGATGATTCTCCTTTCGCGCGCAGCATACGTTGGACAAAATGCGCAGGCAATTACCGTTACGCTTTCTTCCTGCCTTTGCCCGCCGCCGCCGCTTTCACTTTCATCACTTGCGGTTGAATCGGTTCTACGCCCGCCGCCGCGCGCAGTTCATAAAACGATTCGTATAAACATTCGCGCAGCCGTTCGACATCGGGCATCGCTTGCGTATCTGCCGTCAGGCCGAAAAACAGGTGCTGGTCATAGCTCATAATCGCGCAGTTGCAACCCAAGCCCCAGCCGACCGGCACGTAAGGATAATAAGCCGTCATCTGTTTGCCCATTGCGTACATCGGCACTTGCG
>JANNUY010000099.1:0-3178 GCA_031414155.1 Acidobacteriota bacterium | reverse complement strand
GAGAGGGCTGCATTAAGGTTGTGCCAACCAAAATCAACAGGCGCAACCTTAATGCAGCCCTCTCTTACGGTCGGGCTACTGACACCGTTAGCCGTTATTCTTTTGAAAATCAGCCATAAACGCGACCAACGCTTCCAAGCCCGCTTTCGGGAAAGCGTTATAAATCGAAGCCCGCAAGCCGCCGACTGAACGATGGCCTTTCAAGCCATCCAAGCCCGCCGCCGTAGCCTCTTTGACGAATTTCTTTTCGAGGTCTTCGCTGGGCAAACGGAAGGTGACGTTCATCAGGCTGCGGCAATTCTTTTCGGCGTGGCCGCGATAATAATCGTCAGAACCATCAATCGCGTCATACAGCAATTTAGCCTTTGCCGCATTGTTTGCGTGAATCGCCGCGAGTCCGCCTTGTTCCAATGCCCACTTAAACACTAATCCGCAAATATAGATCGCAAAGCACGGCGGGGTGTTATACATCGAACCGTTTTTGGCGAGGTTCGCATAGTCGAGCATCGCAGGCGTATTCGCCGGAGTGCGGCTCAACAGGTCTTCGCGGAGGATGACGATGGTCGCGCCCGCCGGGCCTGCGTTCTTTTGCGCGCCCGCATAAATCAAGCCGAACTTGCTCACGTCAACCGGACGGCTGATGAAATTCGACGACATATCGCATACGAGCGTTCCGTGGCTGACGGCTAATTCGTCTTGAAACTCTACGCCAAAGATCGTCTCGTTCGAGGTGTAATGCACATACGCCGCATCAGCATCGAAGGCGAATGATTCAGGCAAACGATTGAAATTGGTGTCGCTCGTATTCGCAGCTTCGCGCACCGTGCCGATCTTCTTGGCTTCTTTCAGCGCGCCCTGTCCCCAACTGCCGGTCGTGACGTAATCGGCGCTCTGGCCTTGTCCCAACAGGTTCATGGGAATCATCGTGAATTGCATGCTCGCGCCGCCTTGCAAAAACAGCACCTTGTAATTGGCAGGGATGTTGAGCAGCGCGCGCAAATCGTCCTCGGCCTCTTTGATGACCTGCTCAAAAGCCGCCGAGCGATGGCTGACTTCGAGAATGGACATGCCTACGCCGGGCAGGGAAAAGAGATCGCGTTGCGCTTGTTTGAGTACGGGTTCAGGCAACACGGCAGGACCGGCGCTGAAATTGAAAACACGTTCGGACATAGTAAAAAAAACTCCTATCAGAATGAATTATGTTTTGGATGGAGGCAACATCTTGCCGCCTTCACGCTTGGAAACAAAATCAATCAGCTTGAGCCAGTCAATTTGTTTGTCAGCCGTCATAAAGTTTGCCAAAAATTCTTCGGTCATTTCGTTGATCTTGGAGTCGTAAGCCTTCTGGAATGTTTCGTCTTTTGCCGTGCCTCTTGATCTATGGGCGCAATGATTTCCCGGTAAAGGTCGTCGTCATCGGAGATGAATTGCCAAAAGTCTTGCCCGGCATATTTGAGATATTCCTTGTCGGTATCGCTATGCTTTTTCAGCGGGACACGGTCTTTCCCGTAAATGCAGCCATTAACGGCTACGATGTTGTGCGTGATGCCGCGTTCACGCAATAAGAGGCGGGCGGTTTTAAAGTTGTCGCGCATGCGGTTGATTTGATCACTGTTGCCCCAATTCGTTCCTGATTTAATGCCGACGATGAAATGCGAATCATTCCGCTCGAACTCCAGGTCAATACTTTTTAGGGTTGATTTGAAGCCGCCATGCAAATGACCAGAGACGTGAATAGCGAAGCCTTCCAGCAGATTCCCGAAAATGGTTTCTTCTTGTGATGAGAGAAAAGCGTCTACGATGGAACGAACCAAATCGTTTGCGCGCCCGATGTTTTTGGCTTTGAACAGATAGGGGTTCTTGCGCTTGAGTACTGCTTTCAATCGCAGGGCCTCCAAACCCGCAAGCCGTATTCGATAAAACGGCGCAATGACGTTTTGCGCGAGGTAGGCCTGATACAGCTTGTAGCGTTTGCTGTTCATAACAAGCGTTGTTGCCGCGGCAGGGCTTTTATCTCAGCCAAGGTATGCACCGCCAACTGGTAATACTCGTCTTTCAATTCAATGCCGACGTAATGACGATCTAATTCACAAGCTGCGACACACGCTGTACCCGACCCTGCGAAAGGGTCAAGTACGACATCTCCGACATCGGTAAAGAGTTTGATAAACCAGCTTGGCAATTCCATCGGAAAGGCTGCGCTGTGATTTTTGTTGCCGCATTCCGTCGCCAGATGCAGCACGTTGGATGGATAAGCCTTGTCGCGACCAATCCAGTTAGAAATGTTTTTGCCGAAGCCGCTGCCGACTTGCGAGTTGAAACGGGTTTGATCATTTTCGCTGAGGTTCTTCAGGCGTGACTTGGCCCAATCACCTGTTGGAACCATCACTGCTTCCTGATACATCTTGAATTTCTTTTGCTTGTTGAATTGCAGGCAGCGTTCCCACGCATCGCGGAAGCGATTCGGCCATTTGCCGGGCGCGCAGTTCTTCTTATGCCAGATATATTCTTCCGTCCACAGCCAGCCTTGTTTTTTCAACGCAAGAATCAATTCCAACACGTAAGTGTGACGTTCGCCGTCTTGTGCTTTCTCTTTGATGTTGAGGACGAAGCTGCCGTCATCTTTTAGCACGCGGCGTAATTCGGCGGCGATAGGCAGAAACCATTCAACGTATTTATCAGGTGCAACGCCGCCATAAGTCGTCTTGCGGCTGTCGGCATAAGGTGGGGAAGTAACGATCAAATCAATCGAAGCGTCAGGCAAGAGACGTAAGGCCTCGTGGCAATCTCCGCGCAAGATTTGATCGAGCCAGAGTGTAGAAGATTTTTGCAGTTGTTGGCCTGCGGTGCTGCTCAAGTCGGTTTCCTCGTTATTGATTCGGCAATCGTTTGGTTTCGTCTTCGATGATGCTGACGGGTTGACGCGCCAGCGGGTTCGTATTCGGTGTTTGTTGCGGCACGTCCGAAGCAGGCGCGGCGCTCACGGGCATCACGGGCATTTGCAAGTAAGCCTGCGGTTGGGGCGGTGCGTAAGCGTGTTGCGGCGCGGGATAAGGTGGCGACGCGTGGGCTTGTTTCATCAGTTTGGCTTGATTGCGGAAGTACATCACCGAAATCGTAATGCCGATGGGCATCATTATGGCGGACAGCGGAAGAATTAAATTGATGAAGTCTCTAT
>JANNUY010000098.1:0-2083 GCA_031414155.1 Acidobacteriota bacterium | reverse complement strand
CAACGGGCGCATGCTCAATGCAGCCCTTGCTTACGCGCGGGCTACTGACACGCAACTTCGGAGAAACAATGAATCATTCGCCGCTCACTCGTCGCAACTTTCTCAAAACCGGCGCAATCGCCACGACTGCGCTTTCTTATTCCAACGTGTTGGGCGCGAACGAACGCATACGAGTCGGTGCGATTGGTACGGGCGGACGTTGTCGTTATTTGATGAGCCTTGCGGCGAAACAGCCTGACATTGAGTTCGTCTCTGTTTGCGACGTTTACGATCCGCGCATGGGCGATGCGATGGAATTTGCCGCGCAAGCTAAACAGACGCGCGACTATCGTGCGTTGCTTGACGACAAAACGATTGATGCGGTGTTTATCGGTACGCCCGATCACTGGCACGCCCAGATAACGACGGATGCGGTGAATGCAGGCAAGGATGTTTACGTTGAAAAGCCCGTCACCCACAAACTCGAAGAAGGCGCGGCACTCATCAAAGTCGTCGAAGCCAGCAAGCGCGTCGTGCAAACGGGTACGCAACAACGCAGTTGGGAACATTACCGCCTCGGCAAAAAATTAGTTGACGACGGCGCATTGGGACAAATCACTTCGGTGCGCGCGTGGTGGTATCAAAATTACGCTACGCGCCAGATTCCGAAAGAACTTAATTACAGCAAGTTCGATCAAAAGGCTTGGCTGGGTAACGCTCCGATGCAAGAAGTCACGCCGCTCAAATATCGCACTTGGCGCTGGTTTTGGGATTTCGGCGGCGGCGCGCTCACCGATCTGATGTCGCACTGGATTGACGTAGTGCATTGGTATACCGGCTCGCCCGTGCCGATGAGCGCCGTGACGAGCGGACGCACCGTATTGCTCAAAGACCTCGAATGCCCCGACACGATCACCAGCGTGTTGGATTATCCGAAAGATTTCACCGTGACCTATCTCGGCCAAATGACTTCGAGCGTAGACGACGGCGGACTCGAAATGCGCGGAACCAAAGCGACGATGAAGCTCGACCGCAACCAACTCACGATTCATCCCGAAGGCGGCGAATCGGCGAATGGGTACGCGGGCGAAGTGAAACCTTCCATCGTGATTCGTTCGCGCGCAGACGGCACGACGGCGCACATCCGCAACTTTCTGGATTGCATCAAGAGTCGCCAAACGCCTGCGGCCAACATCCGCGTCGCGGTTGATTGCGCCCGCGCCGCGCACCTCGGCAATCTCGCTTTCCGGCAGGAACGCAAAGTGAAATGGAACGCGCAAACCGAGCGCGTTGAGAGCTAACACTTACAGAGAGGTGACTTATGACTGTTGTTGAATTGCTGCCCCAGTTGCAAGCCTTGCCGCGCGGTGAAAAGTTGCGCGTGGTTCAATATCTCGTTGGCGAAATTGCGCGTGAAGAAGAATTACAACCTCTAGTTGCGGGTGCGGCTTACGAAATTTGGTCGCCCTTTGGCGCGGCTGAAGCGGCTGTTACTTTGCAAAGCCTGCTCGATCAAGAGCGGCAGGAACAGTATGCCTAATGCGATTCAATATCCTTACACCATTACCAATCCCGCCTTGGGCGCGAGCAGCGGCTTGCCCTATCTGCCTTTTACTCTCGTTCATCAACAAAACACGGTGACGGTATCAGGTCTGGTAGACAGTGGCGCAACGGTCAGCGTGCTGCCTTATCAAGTCGGGTTGCAATTAGGTTTGGTTTGGGCGCAACAGTCAGTTCCGTTGAAGCTGACTGGTAACTTGGCGCGCTTTGACGCTCGCGCCGTGTTGCTCACTGCTGAAGTGGGCAAGTTCGCTCCAGTGCGATTGGCTTTTGCGTGGACGGCTACGGATGAGGCTCCGTTGTTGCTGGGACAGACGAATTTCTTTCAGGAATTCGAGGTGTGTTTCTTTCGCACCCAATCTCTTTTTGAGCTTAAACCAAAAGCGTAAACAAAACGGGTAGGGCCAGGTTAATAACCCATACCACTAAAGTTTTGCCATAAGGTTATGGTGTTGAATCAGTTGTTGTTCTTTGAAAACCACCGCCCTCCGCGACAAAAGCCAGCAGTTGAACGGACAAGCGTTGCTTGAACGCGGCAGCTTTG
>JANNUY010000097.1:0-12665 GCA_031414155.1 Acidobacteriota bacterium | reverse complement strand
CGAATCCAAAATCGTGATGGGCGGATCGGGCACGGGCAAGTCTACGATTTGCCGCTTGGTCTTGGGGCTGATTAAACCCGACGACGGGCAAATTTTCGTGGACGGCGAAGACATCACGAAAATGCGCGAAGAAGAATTAATGCAGGTGCGCCAGAAAATCGGAATGGTGTTTCAGGAAGGCGCGCTTTTCGATAGCTTGTCGGTTTATGACAACATCGCTTATCGCTTGCGCGAACAACATCGCCCCGAAGATGAAATCGAACAGGTCGTCACGCGGATGTTGCGGTTCGTAGACCTCGAACAAGCCATTGATAAAATGCCCAATCAGCTTTCGGGCGGTATGCGCCGTCGCGTAGGCATCGCCCGCGCGCTGGTCGGTAGCCCCAAAATTATTCTTTACGACGAACCGACGGCGGGACTCGACCCCATCACGGCGCGCACCATCAATGAGTTGGCGCTCAAGTTACGTGATCTCGAAGACGTGTCTTCGATTTTTGTTACGCACCGCTTGCAGGATATTGAGGTACTCGCTAACGAGTATGTTGTGCGCGACGACCGGGGCAATCTGGTCTTCAAAAAAGAAGACGATACGCTTTGCCTCATTAACACTGAATTTTTGATGCTCAAAGACGGCGACATCATTTTCAGCGGCTCTGACGAAGAAATGCGTCAGGCCGACAACGAATATATCAAACGATTTCTGAGCTAGCCGCTCTCTGAGTTAGTTATCACTGTCATTATTGGGGGGATGTTATGCCACAAAATACGACACCTAAGTTATCGCAATTGCGCGTGGGTTTGTTAGTGCTTTCCGCGCTGGCGATTCTGACTTTTGTTATTTTCTCTATCGCAGGCGACGTTTCTTTTCCGGGCTTTAACAAAAAAACGCTCATCCGCACCGAAATGGCGAGCGTGGACGGCTTGCACGAAGGCGCGGAAGTGCGGCTTTCCGGCAAAAAAGTCGGCAGCGTCAGCGCGATTAAATTCAACGACAAGATACCCGACAACCCCAACGCGCAAAACAACGTCATCATTGAGATGGAAATTGACGGCAAGATTGACGGCAAACCAGCCATTGAACGCATCCGCCGTGACTCGATGGCTGTGCTAAAAAGCGCCGGCGTGCTGGGCGATAACGTGATTGACATCGTGCCCGGCACGTCCAAAGGCTTGCCCGTCACCGACGGAGCTTCGATTCCCAGCCAAGCGCAAAAAAGCGTAGGCGATATTATCAACGCCGCCCAAACCGCCGTCGGCAATCTCAACGAAATTTCTGACGACGTAAAAACGATGACCGGCAGCATGCGCAAAGGCGAAGGCACGATGGGTAAGTTACTCAACGATGATGCCTTTTATTTGAACCTGAATCGCACCGTGCTATCGGCTGAAAAAACTATGTCCAGCCTGCGCGAAGGCGACGGTACGGCGGCTAAGTTAATCAAAGACCCGGCGCTTTATAACCAACTCACCGACACCATTGCCCAATTGCGCGGCGTAGCCAATTCGGTCAACGAACAACTCGCTTCCGGCAAAGGCACGGTCGGCAAGTTACTCAAAAGCGAAGAGCTTTATGACAAAACTAATTCGCTGATTGCGCGGTTCGATCAATTTACCAACCGGCTCGACCGCACGATGGCAAGCGTCGAAGCAGGGGAGGGCAACCTTGGCAAACTCATCCGCGATGAAGAACTTTACAAAGAAGCTCGCGACACCATCGCTAAATTCAAGATCATCACCGACAAGCTTGAGAAAGGTGAAGGCACCGCAGGCATGCTGCTCAAAGACGACCGACTTTATAACAACATCAATAACGTGTCCGCCGAAGTTACCAAGTTACTTTACGACTTTCGGCAAAACCCGAAAAAATATCTTTCGGTTAAGCTCGCAGTCTTTTAATTCGTGACTAATGAAACTCTGCCCGACCTGTAACAAACAATTCGCCGACTCGCTGACTTTTTGCCAGCAGGACGGCGCGCGCTTGTTGGGGTTCGATCAAAATGCAGTAACAACGCCTTACCGACCCACCGTAGCGCAAACACAACCTGCTCCCTCAGCGCCCACGTTCACCGCGCCTTCAGCACAACCGGTCGCGCGAGCCGTGCCGCTCGCCCCTGCCATGGAAACCCAATTAATCGGCGCTGCCACACAAGCTAACCCACGTCCGGCGCTGCCGACGACGCCGCAAGAGCCGCCGCTGCCTGCCACCCCCGTCACAATTGAGAATTACAGCACTAACCGTTCGAGTGCCGCGCCGAAAAAACACAACAACTGGTTGCCGTGGGTGTTAGTAGGATTTATTGGATTGTTACTCGCTATCGGATTTTTGGGTTATCGTTTTTGGGCAGGTAGCTCGCATCGCGCCTATGAATCAGCGTTACAAAAAGGCGAGTTAGTTCAACCGGCGGGAACTTCTGCATATGACCTTTACCAGCAACTCAAACGCGAGGGGATTGGTGCTGATAAGTTAAACGCGCTGGCAAAACCTTATCTCAACAAGCTAACTGCGCAGCCGCAACAAATGCTCAATGACCTGGCGCTGCCCGGCAAACGCGAAGCTGCGCCAGAAGAAGCACAGAACGCCTGGGAACAAGCCCAACGCGCGCTCACGTGGGCGACAGAAATCGAACCGAGAAATACCAAGTTAATTGCGCAAGCCAGTTATGCGGCGGGGCGGCTGGCTTTTTTGCGGAATAAAAAAGATGACGCCTTACAATTTTGGAAAAAAGCCGCCGAACAGGATAAATCGTGGTTCCTGCCATTAAATTCGTTGAGCGTAATTTATAACGAACGCAAAAATTATCCCGCCGCCCGCACCGCCTGTGAAGAAGCCATCCGCCGCGAACCGAATACGGCGTTGCCTTATAACAATTTAGGCACGGCTTGGTTACTTGCCAAAGACGACGCTAAAGCCGAAGAAAATTATCGCAAGGCTATCGCACTTGCGCCGAACTGGCCGCGCCCGCATGCGTGGCTGGCTGAAATTGCGATGCGCCGCAAAGATTACCAACTGGCCGTAGAAGAATTCGAGATGGTGTTAAGCCTGGACGTTACGACTGAAACGAGTTTGGACATGAATAAAATTCGCAAGTCGTTAGAAGAAGCCCGCAAGTTACTCGAACAAGCGCAAGCCGCGCCGCCGCCTGCCGCCGCGCCCATTTCCTGAGAAAACCAGATGAAGCAATTCCCTGCTATTCGTATCGTTGCGTTTTTGTGCGGGCTGAGTTTGACGAGCTTCGCGCAACGCAACGACTGGCCTGAGTTTCGCGGCCCCGGCGGACAAGGCCATTCCGTCGCCAAAGATGTGCCGACCGAATGGAGCGCAAAGAAAAACGTGAAATGGCGCGTCGCCATTGCCGGACGCGGTTGGTCTTCTCCTGTCATCGTCGCTGATCGTCTTTACCTCACCACCGCTGTCGCTGATTCGGCGATTGACCCAATTTCGCTGCGCGCGTTGTGCCTTGAAGCCAACTCCGGCAAAACGTTGTGGGATGTAGAAGTCTTTCGCCACGCGCCTTCGACGTTAACGAAATCGCTGCACGAAAAAAACAGTTTGGCTAGCCCTACGCCAATTGTGCGCGAGGGAAAGCTATACGTGCATTTCGGCCACTTGGGTACGGCGGCGCTGGACTTGAACGGCAAGGTGTTGTGGCGACAGACCGAGTTGAAATATCAATCCGTTCACGGCAACGGCGGCTCGCCCGTGTTGGAAGGCAACTCATTGATTTTCAGTTGCGATGGCGCGGTGAATCCTTTCGTAATCGCATTGGACGCAACAACCGGCGCGGTGCAATGGCTGACGCCGCGCGACACGCCAGCGCGGCAAAAGTTTTCATTCAGCACGCCGCTCGCAATCGAAATCGCGGGCCAGCGGCAAATCATCAGTCCCGGCAGCGGCTTCGTCGGCGCGTATGACCCGGCAACGGGCAAAGAGTTGTGGCGTGTGTTGTATGACACGGGCTTTTCGGTAATTCCGCGTCCGGTTTACGCGCACGGCTTGTTGTTCATCAGCTCCGGCTATGATCGCCCGGTGCTTTACGCGATTCGTCCGACGGGCGCAAAAGGCGACGCGACCGCGACTAACATTGCCTGGAATAACAAACGCTCTGCGCCGCATACGCCTTCGGTATTAGTCGTGGGCGACGAAATATATTTCGTCAGCGATAACGGCATCGCTACTTGCGCCGACGCTCTGACCGGCAAAGTCCATTGGGTAGAAAGACTCGGCAGTACTTTTTCAGCTTCGCCCATTTACGCTGAAGGCAAAATCTATTTCCTCAACGAAGACGGCCTTTGCACCGTCATCAAACCGGGCAAGACCTTTCAGCGAATAGCACAAAATGATTTGGATGAAGCGACATTAGCTTCGCCTGCGGTGACTGACGGCGCGCTGTTTATTCGTTCGCAAGGTCATCTGTGGCGGATGGGGAAATAAAGGGCACTACGGCGCTAAAACTTTCGCCCGCGATTCATACCGATCTTTTGGCGGTAATCGTCGCCTTTGAGCGTGATGATTTTGCACATCTCGTAAAGGCGCGAACGCAAGCGCATGCCTACGCGGTCGGTGAGCGTTTCTTCGGTAGGCGTGTCGGGCGTGTCGAGATAGTTCGAGGTGAAGATCGTGACCTTTTGATCGTTATAACGCGTATTGATGATCTGCGTCATCGTGTCGCGTACCCAGTCGGTTGGCTTAGAAGCGCCGAGTTCATCCAGCACCAGAACTTCGGCGTCATAGACCGGGCTAAGTACGGCGAGTTCGGTCGTACGCACCACGGGGCTGTAACTGTCCTGAATTTCTTTGAGCAAATCGCGGAAGTCGTAAAAGAGGCAGGATACGCCTTTGGTCTTGATCAGCGATTTGACGATGGCGGTGGCGAGATGGGTTTTGCCTACGCCACAAGGGCCTAGAAAGAGCAGGCCGACTTCGAGGTTGGGATATTCGTCAACGAGATGTTTGGCGTCGCGCAAGGCATAGGCTTGGGAAAGAAAGCTCTGCGACGAGCTTGGGCCTTGCGGAAAATAATTGTCGAAAGCGCAATTGAGATAACGCGACGGAATGCGCGATTGCTCTAACAACTTTTCGCGGCGGTTGGTCGCACGGCAACGGCAAGGTTTGACGCCTTTGCGTTCGACGGGTTCCCAGCCGGTGCCGCTGCAATAAGCACAAATATCCGTATCAAGTTGGCGCAAATCTGAAGCGCTGGCGTAATTCAACTGCATCACCGATCCCCTGAAATGAGTATGTCTTTAGTATAACTTTTGTGTCTGAAAACGACGTAGGGTGCAACGAAGCGCGCGGATTATAGGGAGCGATTTTCGAAAAGGCAAAAGCGCAAAAGCGTCTTCAGAAACCACGCAAAATCGCCTAAAAACTCGGCTTGCAGCAGCCCTCGCGCACGTTTGGCTTTGAATTTTCTGCGCGTTAGAATGCGCGCCTTAACTCAGACCCCCTAACCGTAAAGTCAATCAATCAAAGCGAGGCGTTCGCATGAAACTCAAACGATTTGGATTATCTATTTTTCTTGCGGGGCTGCTCTATTTTGGCCTGACGAATGACCTATGGGCGCAAAGCAAAAAAGCCGGACAAGCCGGACAAAAAAGCTGCGACGGCGCGCTAGATGTCGTACCGACCAAAGCCATTTCCTTCACTCGCAAACGACGGCCCGGCAAAGACACTAACGCAACGCCTGCGGCAACTGACAATACTCAAAAAGCTACGCGCAAAAAATCTCGCTGATGAAAAAAAAAGCTGCCACCACCTCAACTGCATCATCAAGTGTGACGCCGCCTGAAAACCGCCCAGCCAATGCCAATGCGTATTGGTTCGATTACTTTTTTCCGCTGCTGCCATTGGTGGCACTTATCCCCAATTTTTTCATCGTACCCAGTCTGCTTTACCCAGGTTTAGCTACGCAGGAAGTGGGCTTCGCGGTGGCGGCGCTGGTGTGCGCGCTGATCGGACTAATTCAAACCAGAGCGGCGGGAAACACGTTCAGCTTCTCGCGCAAAACCCTATGGATATTCGCTCCGCTGGTGTTGCTGCTGCTGTGGCAAATGCTCTCGCTGCTGTGGTCGGTGGAACGCAGCGAAGCCTGGCGGCAAATCGGATGCTGGTTCGGCTTTCTCGTTTTTTTGAGCGCCCTCTGGATCGGGTTGCGCGCGCGCGCCGCCTGGTGGGGCTTTTATACGCTGCTGATTTTTGCGGCAGTTCTGGCGCTGTCATTGTGGCTCGAATATCGCACTTATGGCGTCGAAATGTATGGCGTATTTTTCAACCACGGTTTGACGGCTGAATTGCTGGCAACGCTCTTTCCGCTGTTTTTTTGCGTATTCCTGTTTGAAAAGAATCAGCGTCCGGCTTTCGTGGGAGCAGCCATCGCCACCGCCATCACGCTGCTGGCCTTATCAGTGACGCTGCGACGCGCACCACTGTTGGGCGCGGGCGTAGCCTTCATCTTGATTATGGGAGCCGTGCTGACTGGGCAAATGAAAGCGGCCTATCGCGGGCGCGTCTTCGTTGTCGTATTCGGACTGTTGCTTTTCGGCTTGCCGCTGGTTGTCGTCAAGCGCGAAGCCATCATGACGCGCTTGCGGGGCGCGACTGAATTGACAGCCGCCGTGAATTCCGAATCCATGGAAATCGGGTTGACCGGTCGCGCAACCACTTGGCTGACCGCGTGGGAAATGGGCAAGGCCAACTTGCTCAAAGGCGTAGGCATGGGCAATTACCCTGCGCGCTATGCCGCCTATCGGCGCGACTTCATTGAGAACCCGCGCTATGCTGAGGTCGTCGCTGCCGCTGAAACGGAAGATTACGATCAAGTCCGCAGTCCGCTGGCGCATAGCGAATATCTGCAATTATTCGCCGAGTTGGGAATCGTGGGCGTCGTGCTTTATGCGCTGTTCTGGCTGCAAGTCTTATGGTTGCTCTGGCGGGCACGGCACACGCGGCGCGGCTATCTGGCTTTCGGCGCACTTGGCAGCTTAGTGGCTTTCGGCGTGAGTGCCGCGATGAGTGCGTTCGCGTTCAGACTAACGCCCGGCATCATCACCATCGCTTGCGTGTTGGCCGTCGCCTGCGCGGCCATTAGTGACGAACCTGATAAAAATACGGCAACGGCTTTCACCTTGCCGCGCAGCGCCGTGCTGGGCTTATGGGCCTTCGCGGCGGTTGCCAGTCTGCTGCTGCTCGTACGCAATTATCAGGTTTACGACAGCCAGCGTATGCAGGGTTCGTCGCGGATGGAAACGCAATTGGATTTTTCGTTCGCCCTCGACAATGCGCCCGCGAACGAAGCCTCGGTGCGGCGTTACGAACGTGTGTTGGCGAGCGACCCTGGCAACGCCGGAGCGCACTTGGGCTTGAGCGTTCTGCTGTTTCAAATGAAACGCCTGCCGGAATGTTTGCAACACGCCGATTACGCTTTTCAGCATGGCTACAACCGGCCTTTCACCTATTTGCTGCGCGCCTTTGCGCACGAACACGGCACGTCGGCTGACAAGGCGCAAGAGGTCTTGCGCGAAGGCATCGCCAGCTTCCCCAAGTCTGTCATCTTGCGCATGGCTTATGCCGAACTGTTGCGCAAACGCAGCCATCCCGAAGAAGTGCAAATTCAACAAGCTGCGCTGGAAAAGCAAAAACTCGATCCCAGATTCATCAAAAGTTGGGCGCTGGCGATGCGTTACAAAGACGAAGAAGCAACGCGCCTCGCCCAAGAGAACAGGCTGACGCCGCCGGGCGAATTGAGGCCGACGCTGGCGCGCGTGCTGGCACAGGCGCGCGCTTATCACTACTTTCGCAGCACCGCACCAGTGGCTGTTCCAACGCCCGCCCCTTGAGCTTTATGATTTCACCCACGCGCCTTTCGCTGACCGAGATCGAAGCGGCCATGCAATTGATTGATCCAGTCTTTTTGCATTCGCCGCAATTCGTCAGCGAACCGCTCAGTACAGAATTAGGCCTGTCGCTGCTTTGCAAAATCGAAACGTTGAATCCGATTCGTTCTTTCAAAGGACGTGGAGCCGATTTTCTGATGGCGCGTTTGCCAGAGGCGAAGAATCAACTGGTTTGCGCTTCGGCAGGCAATTTCGGTCAAGGCCTCGCGTATGCCGCCCGGCGATGCGGCAAGTCGTTGCAGGTCTTTGCAGCGACCAACGCCAATCCGCTGAAGCTCGAACGTATGCGCGACCTGGGCGCTAAAGTAACCCTGTCAGGACGCGATCTCGACGAAGCCAAAGACGCCGCGAAAGCCTTTGCCTTGCGCAATGGTTTCACCTTTATCGAAGACGGACGCGAGCCCGCCATCAGCGAAGGCGCAGCCACCATCGCCGTCGAACTCACGCAAGCTGCGCAACCGCTCAACGCGCCACTTGATGCGTTGGTCGTACCGCTCGGCAATGGCGCGTTACTGAGCGGCGTCGGCACTTGGTTCAAAGCGCACGCACCCGCTACGCGCCTCATCGGCGTTTGTATGACCGGCGCGCCTGCGATGGAACAATCGTGGCGCACACATCAACTCGTGCAAACCAATAACGTACGCACCATCGCTGACGGCATCGCCGTGCGTGTGCCCGTGCCCGATGCACTGAAAGATCTAGCAATGGTCGTGGATGATGTGTGGCTGATTGAAGACGACGACCTGCTGTCCGCCATGCGTTCAGCCCATCAACATCTCGGCATCGTTCTCGAACCCGCAGGCGCAGTCGGTTTGGCAGCAATTATGAAACGGCGTGACGAATTGAGCGGTCAGCGCGTAGCTACGATTTTATGCGGCGGCAACTTGACCGAAGAACAACGCCGCCGCTGGCTGATCTAAACGCGATGGCTGTTAACGTGAAGCTGTTAACGTGAAGCTGTCAACGTGAAGTGGCCTTACGCCTGACGCGCAGCACCGCGATTTTAGTGGCGTGATTAAATGGTGCAGCATCGGTGAGGCCCTGCGCCGTGGTGGCTGCCAACCCCGTGCAATCAGGCGGCACGGCGATCAATTCTTCAATCGTCAGATAGCCATCGGCGCACAAGCCTTCTAACGTAGCCATAAAGTTCGCGCCGCTGACATAAAGCCCGTTGTTGATGGCGACCAGCCAACCACCGTCGTTGATTAACGGACGCACCTTGTTCATCAGTCGCGCGTAATTGTTCTCAACGTCTACCACGCCTTTTGCCGTTGCGGCAAAAAACGGCGGATCGAGAAAGACGCAATCAAAACGCGCACCTTCGTGGTTGAGGCGGCTGATGGCAGGCCAAAAATCGGTTGAGACATAATCCTTTCGATCAATCGGGAAGCCGTTAAGGGTGCAGGAAGTTTTGGCTACGTTGAGGAAGGCGCGGTTGAGATCGAGTTGCACGACGCGCGTCGCGCCGCCTGCCAGCCCCGCTACGCCCAGGCTGCCGGTGTAAGCAAACGTATTCAACACCGCCTTGCCGCGCAGGTTCGCCAACGCCCACGCGCGCAAGTTGCGCGTATCAAGATAAAATCCCGCATCACGATTGAGCGCGAGTTCGGCGGCATACCACACACCGTGTTCGCTGATTTTGCGATCGGTGGTTTCGCCCATCAGCAAGACGCCGTTGCGCGCGATGGGGTCGGCGGCATTGCGCTGTTTCAAGAGCGCCGACTGCAACCACGGCAGATGGTTTTGATAAAACGACAAGGCCGCCGAGATGGATTCGGCATCGTGCGGCTCGGCGTAATCGTGCAAAACCAATGTGCGCGCATACACGTCAACCACAAGCGTCGGGAAGCCTTCGGCAAAGCCGTTGAATAGTCGCACCGCCGTTGTGTGGCGCGAATCAAGCCAATCGTCACAACAGGCAGCCCGCGCCGCTAAAGCAGCCTCAAGGCTAGCGGTCAATTCAGTATGGTTCATGAAAAAAAGTTGGCGGTTCTCGCCTGCCGACTGAGTTATTTGAGCGTGCGCAGATAAAGCACGATCTGCCAGCGTTGCTGCTCTTCAAAACGAACACGGCTCGAAGGCATGGGCGAACGTCCGGTGGTGATTTTCCAAAACAGTTCGCCGTCGCTGTTGGCTTGTACGACCTTGCTCGCCAGATTGGTCGGCGGCGACGGTTGGCCGTCGCGCTTGAGATTAGGGCCGAGTCCGCCATTGCCTTTCCCTGACTTGCCGTGACAGTCAGAGCAGCGTTGATTAAACCACTCGCGCCCCTTGGCAATGTTATCCGGCGTCGCGGTCAGCGGATTTTTCAGCGCCAACGCTTCAGGCGCCGCAGGCCACGGTTGCTTGATCTTGCCGTCTACTATCTCAACTGGCGGCGTAGGGCGCGGCGGAAACGGATCAGTTTCTGGCGTAGGCTTTTTAGCAGCGGATAGTTCGACCGGAAAGTCTCCGATACGGCGCATCCCTGAGCCTTCTGATTGCTGGTCGCCGCCCGTCGCCGTAACGCCATTGCCTGAGAGAGTGGCATTCGCGGTCGTCGTCACCGTTCCCACCATCGGCGTAGCTAAGGTCAGCGGCGTCGCTGTCGCCGCCGGAGTAGCCGTTGTCACGGCTGCCGTCGTTGTTGTTGCAGTCGGGGTGGCGGTTGCTGGTTTCACGGTTGAATCCACTACACTGCCGCCGCCATTACAGGCCGCCGCACTTAAAAGGAAAGCAAAGGTCGCAATGAATCCCAAGGTTTTTCTTGTCTGTGTGTAAGTTTGCATGCTTGTCGTCACGATTAAGTAGTTAATACACGAGAAACTAAGTTATTTAGCACTAGTCTTCGCCGCGTGGCGGCGGTTGAATTTAGGCAGGTCGTTCACAGCCTGCTTGCAGGTGGTGTGCCGCTCGTCCCAACGGGACGATTGACGGGAAATGATCAGCCGTCCCGCTGGGACGAGACCATACTCGTTATCTTGTACAGGTCGTGAACGACCTGCCTAAATTCAACCGCCGCCACGCGGCGAAGAATACATGCAAGAAACTTAGTTCCCACCGTAGTTAACGTAAGTAGGAAAACACCGGGCGTTTATCGCCGAGCCATTTAACGCCAAGCCATAGTTGCCAGCCCAGCGGCTCCGGCCAGTTCACGAAAAGGAGCTTGCGCTTCGATGCGCAGCCCGATCTGCGTAGCGTCAAGCGCGACAGCGGATTGATCGAGCGCCGATTGCACTACGTCACGAAAGCGACGCTGTTCACTGGGCGTGCCCAAGGTCAGCAAACGCGCCAGCGAGAGCGGCCCGGTTTCGGGCGTCAGCCGGTCGCGGTAAAAAACCAGCAAGCGGAAAAATTCGTCTTCGCATTCTTCCGGCGCACAGGTTACTTCACGTACGAGAATGGGTTCACCATCCCTGACAAAGACTGCATCAAAGCCGTCATCGCGCATACTAACCAGCGCCTGATCTTCTTTGATCTCGTTGCGCAACAACCATTGTGCTTCGCCCAGGGCTTGCGGCAGGACGAGTCCGACGTGCCATTTCAACTGACTAAAAACGCTTTCGTATTGTTCGATCACACGATTGTGCACGACGGTGGCAAGCCATTGGCTGCGTCCGTTGAAATCGCTCAAGCGGTCGTAACTGATGCGCAAATCGCTGCCCGTGATGCCGATGGTGCGCTCAATTTTCCATTCGATCATCTGTTTCAATTCGGTGCTGTCTTCAGGCAACGATTCGAGTTGAAACGTAAGGCTGCGGGCGCTGGCGGCGGGCAAACTCACAGTGAGTTGCCGCAAGCGGCGCAAGTCGGCTTGCAGCGCGACTTCGTTTAGGCGTTCGACCAGTTGCGATTCATTGGTGACATTCAGGTCGGTAAAATGCGCTTTGACCAAACCGGCAGGCAGTTTCAATACACCCAAATGGCGCGGCTCAAATTCGCCCCGGCTGCGCCGCAGACTCGTCAGCGCCAAGTGCGTTTCGGTAATGCCCAACGCCGTACTCGGCCACGAAGGCACTGATAACAAACGCCACAAGCCGGATAAGATAGATAACTTCATTATTCATCACTCAGGCCGCATCTGTGATGCAAGCCAGAAAGCACAACAAAAAAGGATCGCCGTGTGTGGCGCGCGGCTTTAGCCAGCCGAACTCGTCAGCACATAACGATCCTCGTGTCATCACATAATTTTCAATACTCGCTAAAGGCCTTGCCGTTCTGGTCATTGCCATCGGCTCCGCTGTGTACATTGCGAATGCCAGGCGGCGCATCTTTGCTTAACGATTCGCTTTCCATCTCGATGCGCCACGAATCGGTTGATTTCGTAATCGGGTCTTCAGGCAGCGCGCGCAAATAGCCGCCCGTAACCAAGTCCTGCAAACTTTGGGGCGCTTTTTCTTTGTCCACCGTGTATTTGTCAATCGAGTCGCGCATCACCATCAAGTCTTGTTGCAGGCGGGTTTCGCGCGCGCTGCGGATGTGCGACATAAACTTAGGAATCGCCACCGACGCCATAATCGCCATGATCGTCATCACGATCAGCAATTCCAGAAAGGTGAATCCGCTTTGTCGCTTATGTTGTCGAGTCTTCACACGAGTCATTGTTACTGCTCCTTCTTCTCAGTCACATTACCATTCGGCATACTTCGTGCCGTTCAACGCTGTCTCGGTGCTTTTAGTAAAAACGTTGTAGATGTTCTCGCCATCCCATGATGTCGAATCAGGATCGTCTTCATACCCGCGCAGGCCCCAATCGGTGCCGTTCGTCATCGGGTCGCGCGGAATGTCCCGCA
>JANNUY010000096.1:0-4074 GCA_031414155.1 Acidobacteriota bacterium | reverse complement strand
CCGATGATCAATGACGTGCAGACGGGGCAAACGAAAGAATATCCAGACATACAGCCGCAACGTTTTGCCCAGTCGCGCGAAAACGTATTCGCGGCGGCTTTGACTGTGGCGCAATCGTTTAACTGGGAGGTTCGGTTGAATGCGCCGGAAGAAGGATTGATTGAGGCCGTAGACACTACACCGATGATGAAATTCAAGGATGACGTGACGATCACGGTGGGGACGGAAGGCGCAGGTAGCGTCGTGAACGTCCGCTCGAAATCGCGCGTCGGCAAGGGCGACCTCGGCGCAAACGCCAAACGCATTCGCAAATTTCAAGCAGAGTTGGCGAAGCGCCTGAATTAGGCAATGCCTGTCATGCCCAACATCAACAAGAGGGCGCGCTGAAGCCCTAGCTCGCGTCCGATGGGGTCGTACCATTCACTCAGCCGGTGCGAATCCGCCGAGATGCCGCCTACGCCAATGGTGATGGCGGGAATCCCCAAACTGATCGGAATATTTGAATCGGTCGAAGCGCGATTAAGGCGCGGTTGAATGCCCAGCGCAACCGTGGCCTCGAGCGCGGTTTGTACGAGTGCGGTTTGGCGCGGCGTTTCGCCAGAAGGACGATGGCCGATGAGCTTAATGTCGGCGATGAGCGTGCGTCCGGTGGCGGCGCGCATACGATTTTCTTCGTGTATGGCTTGATGCGTAGCGTTGAGTATAAATTCTTCAAGGCGTGAGAGTTCAAGTTCTGAGACGGAGCGCAAATCAATGTCTACGCGCGCCCATTCGGGGATGACGTTGACCGATTCGCCGCCTTCGATGCGGCCTGCGTTGTAACTGGTGCGCGGTTCGTGGGGCGCGGGGTAATCAGCGAGTTTGGCGACGAGGCGTCCGAGCGCGTGTACGGGATTGACGACGCCGAAATCTCCCCAACTGTGTCCGCCGGGGCCAGCCAGTGAGATGCGGTAGCGTTTCGATCCCAGCGCCTGATGCGTGATGTATTCAACGCCGGGGCCGTCAAACGAAATGAAATGGTGAATGCGCTGGCCCAATGATTGATCGCTGAAGAGGTGACGCACGCCGCGCAAGTTGCCTTCGCCTTCTTCGCCGACCGTGGCGACAAAAGCGAGTGTGCCGAAAGGCTTGAGGCGGACGCTGGTGAGAGCTTCGATTAGGGCGAGCAAGGCACTGAGTCCGGCGCAATTGTCGGCGATGCCGGGCGCGTGCAACCGCGAGCCTACGTGTTTGACGGTGACATCGGTCTCAGCGGGAAACACCGTATCGAGATGCGCCGACACAACGAGCGTAGGCTCACCCAAAGGTTCTCCCAAAGGTTCTCCCAAAGGTTCTATAGATACGCCGGGATAAAATCCGATGACGTTGCCTTCAGTGTCGGTATGCACGTCAGAGAGACCGAGTTCCTGAAAGCGCCGCGCGAAATAAGCGCCGCGCACTGCTTCCTGAAACGGGGGCGCGGGAATTTCGCAGATGCGAATGTGTTCGTCAGTGATCGCCCGACGCTGCTTTTCGAAGAATTGAAATGCGTGGCGAACTTGTTCGTGGCGTAATAAGCCCTGAATGGAAGTCATATTTTGAAAGGTTGGTTAGCTCTTGTGAGGCAATCTGGATTGTTCAATTTCTGCCCTCAAATTGCAACGCCGCTGGAGGTAAACGTAGTGATTTTTCAGGCCGCAAAAATAGGATTCCAGAGTGAGTAAGCGTAAGCGACGCTGCAAATGCAGAATGCTTGACTGCCTATAGAGGCTCCATTAAGATGCGTCATCGTTGCCCCTTAATCAGTAAATCCGACAACCTGCTTACGGTTTTTTCTTCCTGTTGCGGTGCCTCAGGATGTCGGGTGTGGGAGTGCAAAGGCATTCCTACTTTTTTATTGAATGGCTTTAATCGAGGCGATTCAAGCAGTCTTTCAATGGCGTAATCTTTTTGACGCCGTCTGGCACCCAGGGCTTCCCCCGTATCCTCAGTGCAAAGTGTCAACACTTATACTTCCCGCTAGTGATTAGTTAAGTGACGTAACTGTCCCGCGATGGCCTTATGCGTTTATGAGCGAGGCAATGGAATGGTGGGCGCAAGGAATACAAGGAGTAGAGAAGAACAATGGTTGATCGTGGCATCCTTTTTTCAATCAGTTTTTTTGGCGGGTTGGTAGGCAAAACGCTCAAGCGCCAGCGAGCAGCGCGTACGTTTTTGAGTTCGGTCGGCTTGGCCTTCCTGGTGGTGGCGCTCTGTTGGGGCAGTGCGCATTGGAGCGCGCGTGCTGCCGCCGTGACGACCTTAATATTGGATGCCGCGCCCACTGTGGTCTGGCAGTACGAACAGGCTCAGGGAGCAGTCATCGCCGGTTATGAAGGTTCGTTCGATCCGCAAACCAAACAATTGACCATTCAAGGCGGACGCGCCGTCACCGAGCGCGTGACCGCAGGCCGCACGCTTAATGCCACCGTTAACGGAAGATCAAATCCCAACCAAGAAGTGCCGCGCAATTCGGCTTATACCTTCAGCGTCGTCAACAGCACCTTTCTCAGCAGCGGCGATCAGGCCGGACACATCTCTGGCGAAATCAGGTTAAACAATCAATCGGGTGCGACGCTTTACAACACGCGTGTCGTTTTCACGCGCTTCAATCTTTGCCCGGCGGGTACTTGCGACGGCAACAATGCCGTCAACCCGGCGAGCTATAACTATTACAACGACGGATTGATTCCTTATCAGGGCAAGCTGAACGTCGCGCGCGCTTACGGCGATATTCCGGTGAGTGGCAACAGCAGCGCCGTGTGGACGTTTAACGTGACGACGATGCCTTCGCGTTTCTTTTTTGCCTTCGTCGTATTGAGCGATTGGGGCGTCGCAGCCGAAAGCGTTTATCCCGCCGCCGTGCAGGTCAATGCCAACAACGGTGCAGGCGTCGTCGTACGCGGACGTGGCTTCACCGGTTCACCGACAGTGAGTTTGCTGAATGCCGCCGGTCAGTCAGTGGCGAACCTGAGCAATGTCTCGGTGGTGAGCAATACGCAAATTACCGCTACGGTTCCGGCTGGCACTGTGCCGGGGAATTATGGATTGCGAGTGACGCTCGCGGGCGGAACCGTGAACGGGCAAGGTTCGAGCGTTTTGCTGGGTAAGCTGACTGTGACCGGCGTACCGTCGGCGACGTTGTCAGGCACAGTGAATACGATCCCCAGCCAGGGGCCGTTTCTCGTGACAAGCGATATGACTTTATCGGGCAACGTACCCATTCCGTTGGGCGCGGTGTTTTATGTGAGCAATGGCGCGCGCGTAATTTTGAGCAGCGGCGCAGCGATGCAAGCTAACGGGCGTACGCCGGGTTTGATTTATCAGGACACCGTCGCACCCGGACAAATTGTTTTCACGGCGCAACGTTCGCCCGGCGCGGCGGTTCCCAGTGCGGGGATATGGGGCGGCATTGATGCGACTTCTGTCGGCCCCAACAGCACGATGCGCAATGTCGTAGTCGAATTCGGCGGCGGCAATAACGGCGCAGGCATATTGCTCACAGGCTCTGGCCGCACCTTGCAATTCACTGACAGCATTGCGCGTTTCAGCGCAGGCAGCGGCTTGGCGGCGAATGGCGCAAATGATTCGCTCACGGGCTTTGCGCGCAATCGCATTGAATACAACGGGCAATCGGCGGCGACTCCGGCGTTGTTGTTGAGTGGCAACGCGGCGCTTGGTTTGTTTGAAATTCCCGACAGCAATTCTCCGACGGGTACGACGGTGAATGACGGCGGATATTTCTATTCAAGCTCGAACGATTTCACCGAAAACTCATTGAACGCAATTCAGATCGGCACGGATGGAGACGCAGCCTCGAATGATTTTTCGCGTTCAGGCGCAGGCGTGTTGGTGGGACAGGGAAGCACGCCGATTCAGTTGCGCGGCTCAAATACGAACCCGGCGATTGTCGGCGCAGCGTCGCCCGCGGCTCCGACTGAACTGGTAATTGGCCCCGCCGCCTTGATTCAATTGGCGGGCGGACTTGATTTTCAAGCTGGTGATTACGGCAGCAGCCGCGTCGGTTGCATCGCCGCCAACGGCTTTGCCGGAGTC
>JANNUY010000095.1:0-1928 GCA_031414155.1 Acidobacteriota bacterium | reverse complement strand
CTTGAATTGGGTACGCGAGCGCCCTCGCTCGCTGTAGTAAAAAAGCCGCGCAGCGTTCCTTTTTTTCAACCTCTCGCAAAGAGAAAGTTGGAGCAAAGGAACGCTACGCGGCTTTTTTTATGGCAAGCGGGGGCGCTTGCGTTCCCAGCCATTCTGCTTTTGACAGCGCATAACGCACCACCGGACGCGTTTCGCCAAAAGTAAGGCCGCGCCACCAGGCTGCTGTGCCGTTGTTGTGTACCGGACGCAAGCCGATCTTTTCCATCACCCGAATCGAAGCTGCGTTGTCGGCGAAAGCACTGGCCGTGATGGCTTCGAGTTGCAATTGGGCGAATCCGAATTCGAGCAGGCGGGCGGCGGCTTCAGTGGCGTAACCGCGATTCCAATGCGCGGGGCGAATGTGCCAGTTGAGGTTTCCGCAATCGTGTTGTTGCAAGTTTCGTTTTAATCCGCACAGGCCGAGTGTTTCGCCTGCCGCAGAAACCACCGCAAGGTCATAAACTGAGCGAGGCTGCCACCGGGCTAACATAAAACCACGGGCGAAATGTTCCGCCACATAAACTTGGTTGTCTTGACCGCGCAGGTGAAACGCTGCCAGTGAAGGGCTGAGAAAAATTTCGCGTACGATGTCGTAATCCTTCTTCTGGTAATCGCGCAAGCTCAATCGTGCGGTGTGTAACGAAAAGCCCATTGTCATTATCTCCAACAGAAAGTGGCGGCGGGCTTTTTCAATTACGCGCCACGCTCGAGTTGTGCTGTTTATTCGATGGAATGCCAGTCTGGTTTTTAGTGAAAGATGTCGCAGGCAGTTATTGACCCCGATATACGCCTAACCTAGACTGCACTGTGTATTTTTCGACAAGCTCCTCGCTGGTTTTCTTAGAGCTTGGTCGAAACCTTCAGGCTCACAAGCAATTTTCTAAACAAGTGATCTGGCGTTAAAGCAATTGAATGCGAGTTGGCGCTGCGAGCCGTAATCAATCTATCGGCGCACTTTCGCTATTTGGCAAGACAAGAAAAATACAAAGAGGTTAACCCCATATGAACCGCAAACAGACTACCCACAAGCTCGCTACGATTAGCCCGCTTCCCGTCAAATCGTTTTTCCTACTTGGTCGCACCCTATGGATTAGCTTGGTCGCGCTCGCCCTGGTGAGCGCATTGCTTTGGCTGTCGCCGCAAGGACGCGCCGCGAGCGCCTACGGCACGACACCGGAGCCAACCACCACCGCGCCCGTCATTCAACCGGCCCAGGCTTTGGTAACGGCCAGTCAGACGCCGCAACAAGAAGACCCTCTTAGCGCCGAATTACGCGCGCTCCAAAACGAAGCCGCACAGCTCAAAGAAAGCAGAGGCGGCAAGTTGTCGCCCGCCGAAGAAGCCTACTATGCGAGCCTGCTCAAACGGATCAACGAGTTGCAACAACGCCTGTTGTCTGCCCGCCCTCTGTCCCTGAATGCCACTTTTCCCGGCACGCTCACGGTTGCCGACCCGACCTTCAATCGCCCGGTCAGCACCAGTGCCTTGTCTGGCGTAGGAACGGCAGTCCGTTACGATGCGATCCAATTTACGGTGACGTGTGCTGGCAGCGTGACGATCAGTTGCGAGACGGCGGACGGCGGCTCGATTTCGCCGAACGGCTCTGGCGGCACTGGTCCCGACACCTTTTTTTGTTTATACGGCACTGGCGGTTTTAACGCGGCTTCGCCTCTCACCAATATCCTGGCGGTCAATGACGATATAAACGCCTCAACTAATCGTCGCTCACGCATCGTCTTCTCGCTGCCCGCCGCCGGAACTTACACGGCTGTGCTGACTTCGTTTGCTAATGTTCCAGCGAACGCGACGGATGACGCGGCGTTGCCGTGGACGTATTCTTTGGCAGTCAATGATGCTTGCACACAGCCCGCTCCCACGATCACCAAGGG
>JANNUY010000094.1:0-8746 GCA_031414155.1 Acidobacteriota bacterium | reverse complement strand
GTCTGATGAACGCTATTGGCGCAACTGGCTCGCGGCGGCTTCGTCCACCATCCACAACAACGTACCGTTCGCGGGTTTGATGAGTTGGCAGGGGAAGCGTTGCGGTTGCGGTGCGTCTTCGATGATTTGTTTGAGGGTTGGAGCCTTTTCAGCGCCTGCGACCAAAAAGGCGATGTGGCGCGCATTGTTAAACGCAGCGGAAGTCAGCGTCACGCGGTGCGCGTTGAGTTTTTCTACGTAATTTTCAACCGCGATTTCTTTGGCGGCTTTGAGGGCGGGCGTGTCGGGAAAGAGCGAGGCCGTATGGCCGTCAGTGCCTACGCCCAGCCAGACCAGGTCAAAGCGCGGGAAACTTTTGAGCGGCGCGCTTTGGGGAATGGTTCCGCCCGTAACAAAAAACTGGCGCAACGTTTCGGAATATTCCTGCGCCGCTTTGTGCGGGTCAGGCTGTTCGGCGGGAATGCGAAAGATGTTTTCGCGCGGCAACTTTACGTGGTTCAGCAAGGCTTCTTCGGCCATATAAAAGTTGCTGTCAGCGTGATTGGACGGAACGCAGCGTTCATCACCCCAAAAGAAAAAGATCGAAGCCCACGGCACAGTGGAAACATAGGGTTCCTGAGCCAGCACTTGCAACATCGCGCGCGGCGTCGAACCGCCTGACAACACGACGCTGAAACGTCCGCTGCCCAATACGTATTGATCGGCCAAGCGGGCGAACATCTGTGCGGACTTTAGCGCAAGCTCTGCCGCGTCGGCATAAACACGCACTGTTGCCCCGTCTTTATGTAACATTCTTGTCGCCATTTATTGTTTTCCTCTCTCCTCTTTCGTGCGTTGCAACACGTAAGCATCCATCGCCTTGGCCCAACCATCGTCATCGTTCGAGGTGGTCGTGCGCGTCGCATAAAGTTTCACGTTGTCTACGGTTTGCCCCATGGCGATGCTGAGACCGGCCTGTTGGAACATCGGCACGTCGTTGGGGCCGTCCCCAATCACAGCAACGCGCTCAAGTTTGACGTTGAGCATTTCGGACAGCCGTTGCAACGCCGCGCTTTTGTCCCAGCCTTTGGCCGTTATGTCCAAATGGCGCGGCTTCGAACGCGAAGCCGTCACGTATAGGTTCATCTCGCCGCGCACGCGCGTTTCGACTTGTGCCACAATTTCGGGATTGCCCACGACAGTCAGTTTCGTCATCGGTTTTTTGAGCAGCGCCGCGTAACCTTCCATCTCAGGGCGAAAGCCCGATGAGAGTACCTCGCGTTCGACAAACGGCGTATGCAGTTGCGCGTACCAAGCCTTTTCGTCGTAAAGCCACAAGTCCAAGCCGAACTTGCCTGCGATGATCTTGATGCGTTGCGTGATCGTCGTAGGAATCGTGCTGCCCGCGAGCGTCTGACCGTCGGGCAATTGGATGAGCGCACCGTTGAACGAGACGTAAGGCGTACGCAAGCCGAGTTCGCGCACGTAAGGCCGAATGCTTTTGGGCGGACGCGAACTCACCAGGCACAGTCGAACACCGCTATAATAGAGGTCTACGGCGGCACGTTTGGTGGCGCTGGTCAGTTCGTGATTGGTGGTGACGAGCGTGCCGTCTATTTCTGAGACGACTAACTCGATGCGGGATACAGCCATAAAAATTTTGCGGCGCAGCTTGCGCGCCAACGATTCGCCGGAGGATGTCAGTGGAGGTAAGGCTTAACAGTAGGCAACCTGTAAGACAAACACTGACAAAACTTTTAGAAAAATCGCAAAGAGCGGTAACTTTTCCCAAGTTACCGCCCTTGCATCTATCAGTGAGCAAACAGCCTGACCGTTACAGGTTGTTACGCTTGCGCGATTTGTAACAATTGCCGCAAGCCACCCGCGATATCGGTTCCGAGATGCATGCGAATCGCACGACGGTCACGGCTCGCCAGCGATTGAAAATCGCCCAGCGCCTGCGCCTGCTTCAACACGCCAAAACTGAACAACTCGCCCGGCAACGCCACATCTGGGTTGTCATCCGCCGTGAGTTGGATGAATAAGCCGTTGTCACCGCCGCCTTTGTGCAACTGTCCGGTTGAATGCAAAAAGCGCGGGCCATAACCCGTCGTCGTGGCGACTTTGTGTTTGCCGTGAATCGCTAAGCGAATTGATTGCACCAACGCTTCGTGTGCGTCAGATTCGAGAAAGTAGTCCAGCAAGGCTACGTAATCGCCCGCCTTAACACGCTTGAGGTGTGCCGCGATGAACTCTGCCGGAGTCAAACCCACGCCGAGTTCGGCAATGGTTTCGTCGTCGGCATAAACCTTCATCCCATCGCCTTCAGCGGCCAATGATTGTTCAGGTAAAGCGCCGTCGCGTTTGAAATCATCAAGCAGGGCTTTGGTGTTATCTTTGCTTTCTTGCACGTTCGGCTGGTCGAAAGGGTTGATACCCAGCAACACGCCTGAGAGCGCCGTCGCCATTTCCCACACATAAAACTCTTCGCCCAAATCAAGCGTGTCATTCAACGTGCGGCGAATCACCGGATGGCCTGCGGCAGAAAGCGCGTTGAGCTTCGCGTCAGTCACAGCATCAATTGCGCCAACTGAAAGGTGAACGAAGACTCGATCATTGCCATAAGCTGACGGATCGCCCAACGGTTCGCCCGCGATGGGCACGATGCCTTTGCCTTCTTTGCCCGTGCTTTCAGCAACGAGTTGTTCGACCCACAACCCAACCGAAGCCAGCGCCGCATCGGTATTGAGCGTCAGCTTATCGCGTCCGGCATTGGCGATTACGCCCAACGCCGCGCCGAGTTTAGCCGCCGGATTGTCCGTCGCAGGCACGGGCGGCGCGCAGGCGTGCATCGCGCGTTCGGCGCGTTGCAACAACGTCTTGAAATCGAAGCCCTGCAACGATGCCGGAACCATCCCGAAAAACGACAGCGCCGAATAACGTCCGCCGATGTCAGACGGATTGAGAAAGATGCGGCGGAATCCGTCGCCTTTCGCGCTCGCTTCCATCAGCGTGCCGGGGTCGGTCACGGCGATGAAATTTTCGCCCGCCTTGTCGCCTTTCAACTCGCGCATTCGATGCATGAAGTATTTGTAAAACATCAGCGGCTCAATCGTTGAGCCTGATTTGCTCGCTACGATAAACAGCGTCGTGGCAAGATCAACTTTGGCTTCGAGCGCGGCGACGGTCGCCGGGTCGGTGCTATCCAGCACATGCAATTCAGGGAAGCCCACCGTCTTGCCAAACGTGCGGCGAAAGACTTCAGGGCAAAGCGAACTGCCGCCCATGCCCAACAACATTACGTGCTTGAATCCCCCATTGCCTGATTCGTTGCGGATGCGCGCGCTGAAAGCCGCTAACTCGTCAGCGTTTTCTTCCAACAAGTCAGGCACTGTTACCCAACCCAACGAATTCTTGATGATCTTTTGATGAGCTTCTTCCGACTTCCACAGCGCCGCGTCTTTACGCCAAACCTTACGCACCCATTGTTCGCTTTCACAGCGTTTCAAGGCGTCACGGACTGGCGCGTCAAACTCCCCCAGGCTCATCGCCATCCTCTCGTTGACGCCGCTGGTCAACGTCGCCTGCTTTGACGTAATGCTCGCCGTTAAACTCTCAAACGAATCGGCAAACGATTTCACGCCGTCGTCTTGCAACTGTTGGCATACGGCTTTGAGGTCAATGCCGAGTTCGGCAATTGCCGCGAGCGCTGCCTTGCCTTCATCCAAGCCAGATTCGAGCGTTAGCGCTGCCTTGCCGTGATCGCGGAACGCTGTGTAAGTCGCGGGCGGAACCGTATTCACCGTGTCAGGGCCAATCAGCGTATCAACATAAAGCACATCGCTGTATTGCGGATTTTTCGTACCCGTACTCGCCCATAGCGGACGTTGCGCCGCTGCGCCTTTAGCCTTTAACGCAGCGAAACGTGCGTCGCCGAAAATCGTTTGGTAGCTTTGATAAATCAGCTTCGCATTGGCAATCGCGGCTTTGCCTAACAGGTCGGTCAGATGTTCTTTTTCTTGCGCGTCTTCGGTGCGGCGCGCGCGCAATTCGATCTGGCTGTCAATGGTCGAATCAATGCGGCTGACGAATACGCTGGCAACTGAAGCGATGCCGTCAATGGCTCCGCCTGCAGCGACGCGCTGTTCGAGTCCCTTAATGTAAGCATCGGCAACGGCTTCGTAATTTTCCTGCGCGAAAATCATCGTCACGTTGACGTTGATGCCCGACGCGATGACGGCGGTAATCGCAGGCAAGCCCGCTGGCGTTGCCGGAATCTTAATCATCACGTTCGGACGCGCGACCGCCGCCCACAACCGCTTCGCTTCGGCAATCGTCCCGTCGGTGTCGTGCGCAAGCAGCGGCGAGACTTCAAAACTGACATAGCCGTCCAGCTTCGCCGTACTGTCATACACCGTGCGAAACAGATCGCAGGCGCGCTGAATGTCTTCGATAGCAAGCGACTCATAAATTTCAACGACGGACTTGCCCGCGCCGATAAGTCCACGCATCGCCGTGTCGTAATCCGTACTGCCCGCAATCGCCTTCTCAAAAATCGTCGGGTTGGAGGTCATCCCTCGCAAGCCATCGTCTTTGATCTTCGCGGCCAATTCGCCGTTGTCGAGCATCGCCCGACGGATGTTGTCGTACCAAACGGATTGTCCCAGCTTTCCTAGTTCAACTAATGGATTCATTGATCGTTCTTCTTTCCTCTTAACTTAAAATGATGGGTTGGCATTACCAGCTTGCCTTATCAAGCGAAGCCGCAGTCTAGCCGATGTTGATGCTTTACGGAACGGGGAACTGACGCTCCCGTACTGCCTTCACTTGCTCACCGCGTGTAATGCCAAACCGCTCTGCCGTCGAAGCGCACCACAAGCCGACTTCCCAATAGCCCGCGCTCCCCACGTAAGCAAACAACTCATCTTTGTTTGCGGCCTCCGCGTAATGCGTTCCGAACTGCCGCACCGCGTGTTCGCCCATCATCAACGCAGTTTCATCCGTCGGCATGAAATCCTGCGGCGTAAGGTTCGTGACGCAGTTGCCGAAATGGTCTACGTGAATGATTTGCCCGATGAGCGTTTGTCCGTCGCGTTGTGGTGCGCTCAAAGCAAACCGCTGTGGGTCGGCAATTAATTCGCCCATGCTCTCAGGCGTTACGCCGCCAGCCAGCCACGCGGCGAGCGGAGCGAATACGTCACGTCCATGAAAAGTGGCACTTGAATGCGGCAAGAAGAATTCCGTGCGCGTAGCGTGATAAACGCGCACCTGTTCAGCCCGCGCGTAAACCAAACTGAATAAGCCATTGTCCGGGCCGACGAAATAATGCCCGTCGGCGGCGATGATGAGTGGACGGCGCGCGGAACCTACGCCAGGGTCAACGATAGCGAGGTGGACGGAGCCGCACGGGAAGCGAGCGTAAGCCGCCGCCAGTGTGAAAGCTCCGCTGTGAATGTCGTGTGGTGGAATGTCGTGCGTGATGTCCGCAATGGTGGCTGAGGGGCAAAGCGTGTGAATCACGCCTTTCATCGCGGCGACGAAATAATCCGCGAGGCCGAAATCAGTAAGCAAAGTAATCATAGTGGCTAGTTGCTGGTGGTCAGTGGCTAGTGGCGTTCGCAAAAGCTAGCCACTAGCCACTGACCGCTAGCTACTATTCACGAACTCGTGCCGGAGCCGCCGTGCGGATCAGCATCTCGGTACCGGGATAAAGTTGCAGGTCTTTGCTGCCTTGATAAATCACTGAGCCTGCGCCCGCGCCTGCGCCAATGACGGCACCAATAGCCGCGCCTTTGCCCCCACCAATGACGCCACCGAGAACTGCGCCGAGGACTGCGCCGCCGCCGGTACGCACCGCCGTGTCTTTCGTGCGGTCGCCGGATACGACGTTGCCTTCTTCGTCAACTTCTTTGACCGATTCGGTTTGATAAACCTTTTCGACCTGCGCGGCGAAACGTCCGCGCGTGCCGTTACGCAATTCGATTTGATCGAAAGCCAGGACGAGTTCGGTCTTGCCCGTCATCTTGCCAGAGCTTTTCAGTTTGGCGATGTGGCCGGTGATGGTGGCGTCGGCATACTCCGTCGGATCAAGCACGAGGGCGGTGAACTGATCGCCTTCCTGATTGGTCTTGGTACTAATCGGCGTTTGCAAACGAATCTTCATCTGAACGCCGTCGCGCACCACGAGGCGTTCACGGCTGGCGTTACGGGGTTCGTCATTCGGCACAGGTCTTGACGCAGATGGTTCGACAGGGCGGCTCACAGGGGCTGGCGTCGGAGCAGAAGCCGCTACGGTTGGAGCCGCTACCGGCGCGGGTTGATTGATGGCTTGCCAAGTACGCGCTAGGTGCGGTGGGACGGCGTTGTTATAAGCGCGTCCGAAATAGCCGTCGTCATAAGACAACTCAAAGCCAATGCGATAGCCGTGCTGGTATTCGAGAATGTTGCCGAGTTTCGTTTCGTAATTCCGGTCGGCACGGCGATAGGCTTCGCTGGTTTCTACGTCACGGTCGTGCGCTTCGTTAAAATCATTTTTGCCGCGCACATAACCGTCGGCATATCCGGTGGCGTATCCGTGTTCATGTGCATAACGATAAGTCGGTGCGTTGGCGGTCGCCGAAGCGGGAGCCACAATAGTGGGACGGCGCGCGGGAGTTTTCCGTTTGGTTTGCGCCGCAGCGGGCGCGAACGTGATGACAAGAGCGAGCGCGCTAACCACAAAAGCGCGAAAAACATGGTTCATTCGACTGCCTCCTTCTGGCATACCACATAGTTCAATCAAGAGGGTACCCACGTTTTACTGCATCGCCCCAGTCAAAACAAGCAACTCGAAAGGCTATCGCTTGTGATGATTTTTGCGCGTGGCTGAATCAGGCGTAGCAGGCAGGTGTGCTTGCCAGTGCTATTTGAGTGTGTAAAATCGCGGTTCGTCGTTTAACACCTTCCGCACTTGTCTATAAATGCATGCTCATCCGTTACAAAAGATCGGTGTCGTCATCGGGCCGCAGAAACCAGAGGCTTTGGCCGTCTTGTGCGATTTGCAAGATTGGTGTCGAGAGCGCGGCATCGAATTGCGCGCAGCGACTGAAACCGCCGCGCAGTTGAATTGCGCGGCGTTGTTAGTCAGCGATGGCGAACTGGCCGAACCGCTTGATTTGCTGATTGCGTTGGGCGGCGATGGCACGATGCTCGGCGCGGCGCGACTGGTCGGCGCGCAAGGCGTGCCGGTACTCGGCGTCAATTTTGGCTGGCTAGGTTACCTGACCGAATTCCCCCTCGAAGAACTTTTCCCTACGCTTGAAAGCCTGCGGCACGGCGGTTACGCAGTTGATCAACGGATGCTGTTGGACGTGCAGGTTGAACGCGCAGGGAAGCATTTGACGCAACCGCGCGCCCTCAACGAAGCGGTCATCAATCGCAGCTATCCAGTGCGAATGATTGAATTGGATGCTTACGTCAACGGCCAATTCGTAAACAGCTTTCGCGCCGACGGAATGATCGTGGCGACACCGACCGGTTCGACCGCGTATTCATTGTCGGCAGGCGGGCCGTTGGTGCATCCTGAAATTCCGGCGATGCTGTTGACGCCGATTTGCCCGCAACTGCTCTCGAATCGTCCGGTCGTCGTGCCGGGTGACAGCGTGATTGAGTTCGTATTCAAACGCGCCGACGATGAATTGCTGCTCACGCTTGACGGACAAGTCGGATTTCCGTTGTTGCCCGATGACCGCGTCGTGATTCGCCGCAGCGAAACGACGTTTGACCTGATTCGCCCCCCACAACGCAATTATTTTGAAGTGCTGAGAACCAAACTGAAATGGGGAACCCGCTGAGTGCGGAGTGTAGAGTGCGGAATGCGGAGTTCAGATGATCTTCTCATTCCGCACTCCGCACTCCGCACTCCGCATTCGATAGAGGGAACATCAATGTTAATGCCACTAGGGGATGACAATTCAGATCGCACGATTACGCCGTATGTCACTTACGCGCTGGTCGGAATCAATGTGCTGGTCTTTGTGTTGTTACAGCAAATGGGCGAGAACCAGTTCACCTATGCGTGGAGCTATGTGCCGCGCGAAATCACAACGGGACAGGATTTAATCGGCTCGTTTAATGTGGGCGACGGGCAAGTGCGCTTGTTCGATAGCCCTAAGCCGATTTATCTGACGTTAATTTCGGCGATGTTTATGCACGGCGATTTCATGCATCTGGGCGGCAACATGCTTTACCTGTGGATTTTCGGCGACAACGTCGAAGACCGCATGGGGCATGCTAAATTTTTGGCTTTCTATTTGTTAGCAGGCTTGCTGGCAAGCATTGCGCAAATCGCGGTCGGGCCGAGTTCGATTATTCCGAACCTCGGCGCGTCGGGCGCGATTGCGGGCGTGCTGGGCGCTTATCTAATTTTGTTTCCGAAAAAAGGCGTCCGCGTAATGATGGGTTACAGCGTGACGATGGTTCCCGCCATCGTGGTCGTCGGTCTATGGGGCTTGCTGCAATTGTTCGGCGGCTTCGGGCAACTCGGACGCGAAGGCGGCGGCGTCGCTTATATGGCGCACGTCGGCGGCTTCGTCGCGGGAATGGTGCTGGTCTTTCTGTTTCGCAACAGCGTACGCCCGATGCCCGATAGTTACGCCGCGCGGCACTTTCAACAACCGCAGGATTACCAATAGTCAAAGCGCGCAGCGTGTCCGTAGCCCGACCGTTAGCGAGGGCTACCTTCACGATGCGCTTGATGATTCCGAAGGGCGCAACGCCGAGGTAGCCC
>JANNUY010000093.1:0-2400 GCA_031414155.1 Acidobacteriota bacterium | reverse complement strand
CCAGGGGAACTGGCCGTACCACGGGCCGATGCCGTGATAATAATCGGTCTCGCCATAATGCAATTCGCCCAGCAAGCCTTCGCGCAAAAGTGCATTGATCGCCGTCGCGTGCTGGCTGAAACGCACTTCAAAACAAACCGCTGCTTGCACGCCTGCTTGCTTGATCGCGTTGCGCATCCGCACGGTGTCTTCGTATTTAAGCGCCAGCGGTTTTTCGATGATGAGATGTTTGCCCGCTGCGGCAGCCGCAATCGCCTGTTCGGGATGCAGCGGATGCTCGGTGCAAATATCAATCACGTGAATGTTCGGATCAGCCAGCATCGCCGCGTAATCGTTATAGACCCGCAACGGCGTGCCGTATTGCTGTTCGAGTTGTTTCTCGTCGAGTTGTCGGCGCGAACATACGGCGGTGACCTTTGCGCCCGTGACGTGTTTGAAAGTTTCGATGTGGGCTCCGGCTACCCAGCCCAAGCCCACGATGCCAATGTTGTAATCGCTCATAAGTTCCTCACGAATATCTCTTTCCACCGGTTATCGGCAGAGTGAAAAGCCAATGTAAGTTTAATGCCCTGTTTGATTCCGCGTAGGCAGAATGACGGCGTTCGGGTCGTCCACGGCGAGCGTCGTGAAGCGTCCGTAATGCATCAGGCCGCTGCCAAGTCCTTGCGTGAAAGAGATCATCCCGACCTTTACGTCGTCGAAATAAAGAATGACACATAAGCCCGCATCGGTGAGCGCCGGGCCGTGAAAGAAATGATGACCGGCCACTTCGGTCAGATTGAGTTGGGCAATCATCACTTCCCTGCCAAGAATGTGTTGCACCGTACGCTCGATGACGGGTTCGATAAAGGCGTTGACTTCCTCAGACGCTGGCTTACCCGATTGCACAAACACCGCGTTGCCACCGAAGTGATCGAAAAAGTATTGCCACACGCCGCCGAAATCATCGTCGTGTTGCAATTTTTCTTTAAGCGTTTCGAGTCGTTGCCATTCCATCAAGACTCCAGTTCGTAGTCCCGCCTGAAGGCGCAACTACATGCTTTTATTTCGTCACGCCGCGTTGCGACGCGGCGATGAATTGAACCAAGTAATCAACTTCGGGCTGGCCTGCGAGTTCGGCTTTGATTTGTTCGAGGGCTTGCGCGGTGTTGAGTTTTGACGCGAGCAACAAATGATAAGCGCGCTGCAAGTCTCGAATCGTTTCGTTGCTAAAGCCCTTGCGCCGCAACCCAATCGTATTCACGCCGTAACATTTCGCCTCTGCGCCATCCGTGCGTGCGTAAGGCAAACAGTCTTTGACAATTTTCGAGAAGCCTCCGACGAAGGCGTGATTGGCGATGCGGCAAAACTGATGAATGCCGACGAACGCGCCGATGAACGCATCGTCATAAATCGTCACGTGCCCCGCGAGCGAAGCCAAATTCGCCATGATGTTGCGCGAACCGATTTGGCAATCGTGCGCGACGTGCGTTTGCGCCATAAACAGATTGTCGTCGCCGATGCGCGTCACGCCGCCACCTTGCTCGGTGCCGCGATTCATCGTGACGTATTCCCTGATCTCGTTGCGTTCGCCAATCACCAGCCGCGTCGCTTCGCCGTTGTATTTCAAATCCTGCGGTGGCTGCCCCAGCGAAGCGAAAGGAAAGATGCGCGTGCCCGCGCCGATTTCACACGGCCCGGCGAGGGAGACGTGGCTGGCGATGCTAACGTTGTCGTGAATGATCACGTCATCGCCAATGATCGCGTAAGGGCCGACTTCGACATTCGCGCCAAGCTGTGCGTTGGAACTGATGATGGCAGTGGGATGAATCATAGGTTTCAGACCTCAGACCTCAGACCTCAGACCTCAGAGCTTTACGAAAATGATCTGAAGTCGGAGGTCTGAAGTCGGAGGTCAGGCTTTCGGTCGGTCAGCCAGCGCGCACGAAAGCAGGGCTTCGGCCACAAGGGTTTCGCCGACGAAGGCCTTGCCGCTGATGCGCGCAAATGACGGGCGATGTTTGATGACGGTCACTTCTAAGCGCAACTGGTCGCCGGGCACGACTGGTTTGCGAAACCTGGTTTCATCAATGCCCGCGAAATAGACCAGCTTGTTTTCACGGTCAGGCGTTTCGCGCAACAACAGATAAGCTCCGGCTTGCGCCATGGCTTCGATGATGAAGACACCAGGGAACACCGGCGTGCCGGGGAAATGCCCTTGAAATACGGGATCGCTCATTGAGATATTTTTGATCGCTACGACGCGCACGCCGGGGTCGAGTTCGATGATGCGGTCAATCAGCAAGAGCGGATAACGATGCGGAAGAATTGATTGAATTTCGTTGATGTCCATTCAGTGGTTGCCAGTGTCAGTTGTCGGTTGTCGATTTTATGAATCACTGGCGGAGCGAAATTTCATTT
>JANNUY010000092.1:0-11670 GCA_031414155.1 Acidobacteriota bacterium | reverse complement strand
CAACCGTGCGCCCGTGGGCAAGAGCTTCGCTAAATCCAGCACGTTTTGTACCGGGCTGGCAGTCAAAGAGCGATGTTCAAACGCTAGAATGCGTTTGGGATAAATCGCGTGTAACGTCTCCCATTCTTCGGTGCGTACGAGTTCGCCGAAACTGCCGCCGCTGCTCGAAGCCGTACCGTGCAAAAACAGCAGATAAGGTTTGCCGATGGTTAATTGCTTCTCGTCAGTGATTTGGTCAGACAGCTTGAGTTTCCAATCCCTTTCCACCGAAAAAAGCCATCCCGACTCGGTGGCTAAGTTCTTCACCTCTTGCCCGGCATTATTAGGCCCAGTACTGATATTTCCTTGCACAAGTTGGTCTTCCAGATGCTTTACGCCTTTGGCTCTCAACACTTCTGCCTCTTTTTTATCAAACCCAAAGAAGCTCATGCCTTTAAGCAACAGCCGACTCACCTGCCCGCGCGAGGCACTGGTGGTTTGCCATACCACCGGCAAGGAAATGTGATTCGACGGGGTACTGGAGCTATGTGTAATTCGGCTCATAGCGCGGCTTTGGCGTACTTGCTCGGTGCTTAGCTTCTCGATCAGCCGTTCGCCGCGTGCCCACAACTTCTCACCACCCTCGAATTCCAATACCACTACCTTGTCTCGTAGTTCAGCGGCGTCCACGGTTTTCGTGGGTGAGGCTTCGCCACGCGCGCTGGCCTGTATGTCATAGCTCTCTGATTTGATCCCGAAGACATTGCTCTTAACGTCTTCGACATTTTTGATGACGGGTTTGCCATAAAAGTGAATGCTTTTAACGGAATGCTCTGGGTTATTTGGGACGGACATGAGAACAAGCTCCTGCGTTAAGGTTGGCGAACCGTCAACCAGCGGGCTGACCAATGGACTAATGGGTTGGCTCACTAGCAAACGGGATTGATCTGATAACTCTTCGTGAGAACGAAAAGGCAGCCCTCACCTGAAGAAGACGTAATTACGCTGACAATTTAATAACTATTCCCACAAAATAAATGAGCTTGGTAAACTGCAAATTTACTGGCTTGGTTTTAGAACTGATTTTTACAGGGGTAACGCTGACGGCGGCGATTATAGGCAAAGGCATTCGCATGGCAAGTGCAGCTTCATCGCCACACTTGCCACGGAGCTTGTTGCTGGCTCCACAGCCATTGCAGGTGCTGGTAATCGCGCGGGTTATCCATGCAATACCAAAAGCCGTCGTATTGATACGCCATCAACTGGCTGTCGTGCGCCAACTGTTGCAACGGGTCGCGTTCCAACACCAATGCAGGATCGTCAGACAGGTAATCAAATACGCCGCGCGAAAAGATGAAATAGCCGCCGCTGATCCAACCGCCCGTCGTTTGCAACTTCTCGTTGAACTCATGCACCTGCCCGTTCGCGTCCATCGTCAACTCGCCGAAACGCGCCGGAGGCCTTACGCCCGTCACTGTTGCCAACTTGCCATGCGCGCGATGGAATTCGACGACTTTGCGGAAGTCTAAATCGGTCACGCCGTCGCCGTAAGTCACCGCGAACAAGTCGTCTTCGTCGGGCAGGTGCGCGGCGATGCGTTTGACGCGATGGCCGGTCATGCTGTCCAAACCGGTTTCAGCCAACGTAACTTTCCATTCCTTTTCCTCAAGCTGTTCTGTCGTATGCAACAACACGCCCGCTGTCGGGTCGAGCGTTACGTCGCCGACCATCGTCAGCAGGTTCAAAAAGTATTGCTTGAAAATATCCGACCGATAGCCGAGGCAGAGTACGAAATCTTTGAAGCCCCAATGCGCAAAGCCGCGCATGATGTGCCACACAATCGGACGCCCGCCGATGGGCGTCATCGGCTTGGGCAAATCGTTTCCGGCTCCGGCCAACCGCGTGCCGTAACCACCACATAAAATGACGATCTTCATAAACGCATCATCCTTGCCAGCCCCGCGAATTGGCAAGCCTGAAAACCCTGTGCGAGAATCCCGCGCATCGCAAACACAAATTTCCACCCACGAATGCTGAGAGAAAAACTTTATGGCTTTAGCTACGCGCGAAAACCCTGACAACGGTCAGTTAGAAGTGTTGGTCAACGATCAGTGGATACGTTTTGACGAATATCGCCGCAAACAAATTGACGACGCTTATCAAACCTCCGTGCAATTTCTGCGCGAACGGCTGGGCGAAGACCAGGCGCGCAAACTCGCCGATTCAATCAACGAGATAAAATCAGGCAACGAGACGAAATCTTGAAAGGCAAACACATGAAAAGCCCCAACTCCATCGCACTTTCCGCGCGGCTCTGCAGCAGTGATGTGCGGAAAGGCTCCGCCTTTCCGGTAACTCACACTATCCATCGGGCTATGCCCGCAACGTCATCGCGGCAAAGCTACGCTGGGGGCGTAGCCCCTTTTCATCACTACATCCTGCCGGAAAGGCAGAGCCTTTCCGCACATCACTGCGGCAGAGCCGCAAGAGCTTTTCGCAATCTTGTTATTTGCGCTTTCCTCTGTGCTTTAAGTGCTGCGGCTTTCGCACAACCGACGTTACGTCACTTGGACGTAGACTATTCAAACCAATTGCCGAGCTATCCAACGAAAGAGGCTTGGCTTGCACGCGCTGCGCAGTTGCGCCAACAGATTCTCGCCAGCGCAGGGCTTTCGCCGATGCCTGCCAAGACGCCGCTCAACGCACAGATTTTCGGCAAAGTAGACAAGGGCGATTACACGCTCGAAAAAGTTTATTTCGAAAGCCTGCCCGGACATTTCGTCAGCGGCAATCTCTATCGTCCTAAGAATGTAAACGGCAAAGCGCCTGCCGTGCTTTGTCCGCATGGGCATTGGACGTATGGACGCTTAGAAAATCAGCCGCTCAATTCAGGCTCGGCGCGCGCCGCGAGTTTTGCCAAGCAAGGTTACGTATCGTTCATCTGGGACATGGTCGGTTACGTTGACAGCACGGCGATTCCGCATACGTTCGCCAGCGGCCATCGCGAAGGCTTCACGCGCGAGACGCTGTGGGGCGTCAACCTGTTGGGCTTGCAACTCTGGAACAGCATCCGCGCCGCCGACTTTTTGTTAAGCCTTCCTGAAGTAGACGCCACGCGCCTCGCCGTCACGGGCGAATCGGGCGGCGGTACGCAAACTTTTTTGCTCGCCGCAATTGACGAACGCATTCGCGTCGCTGCTCCGGTCAATATGGTCTCGGCGCTGATGCAAGGCGGCAGCGTATGCGAGAACGCGCCGAACCTGCGCATTGATACGACCAACGTAGAAATCGCGGCGTTGATGGCTCCGCGTCCGATGTTGTTAATCGCTGCCACGGGCGATTGGACGAAGAACGTGCCCCGCGTCGAGTTCCCTGCCATCCGCGCGATTTACAAGCTGTTCGACGCTGAAGACAAGGTGCAAGTCGTGCAATTCGACGCGCCGCACAATTACCACCAAGGCAGCCGCGAAGCTGTTTATGGTTGGTTCGCGCATTGGCTGCAAAGTCGCGCTGAAACGACGCCGATCAAAGAACGCGGCATCAGCGTCGCGCCGCTGGGCGAACTGATGGTCTTTCAAGGACGCACCCGCCCCGCGAATGAATTCAATGAAACGCAGTTGATCGAAAGCATGATTGCGGCTGCGAAAAAAAAATTACAGGACGCTCGCTTATCGCCGCAATTCGGCGCATCCCTACGCGCATCCTTGCTCGCGGCTTATCCGACGACCGAACAACTTGACGCGATGAAAGGGCCGCAAGGGACTGAATATGCCGTGACAAATCGCGCAACGGGCGGCGTCATCAGTCTGCGCATGCGAACAGCATCCGGCGCTGGCAATTCGCTGGTGCTGTTGATCGAAGCCGCACCCAGCCAAGACGTGTTGAACGCCTTGAGCGCGCAAGGCCACACCGTTGTGCAGTTGACTCGATTCAGCGAGCCGCAACCAGAAGCTCCGGCAAATATCAAATTCTTGACGACTTATAACCGCACGATGGCTGCGCGCCGCGTGCAAGATGTGTTGACCGCCTTGGCCTTTGCGCACCAACAAGCGAACGGCAAACCGGTGCGCTTGATCGCTACGGGCGAAGCAGGCTTATGGGCATTGTTGGCGCGCGGACTGGCTCCGTCGCTTCAGCATTCGATCATTGATGTGAATGTCTTTGCGAATAATGACGACGCGGCGTTTGTTGCCAAGCTGGCGCTTCCCAACTTGCGGCGGGCAGGCGATTTCACGACGGCTACGGCAATGGCGGGTACGACGCCGCTTACGCTTTTCAATACTGGCGAAGTGTTCGATACAACTGCGATCAACAATCTTTATCGCACGGCGAATCAGGCCGCAGCCTTGCGCGTAGAGCGTCGCTCACTCACCGCGGCGGAAATTGTGGGATTGTTGAAATGATGTTTGAGAGTCACTGCACGCTGACGAAATAGCGGTTAAAAGTTTTCACGCGCCCGATGATGGCTGCGTCGGAATAGCTTTCGCGCAAGCGCGCGAGCATGGCTTCGGCTTGATCTTCAACAATGGCAATCAACATTCCGCCTGCGGTTTGCGGGTCGAACATCACGCTGGCGACGGCTGGCTTAACGTCAGTTTCAAAAGTCACACCGTTGCCGACGTAATCACGATTGGTTTTGTCGCCTTGCGTGAGCATCTTGCGCGCGGCGAGTTCAAGTGCGCCAGGCAGAATTGGTAATGCAGCGGCTTCGAGTTCAAACGTAACGCGACTGCCTTTGGCGATTTCCCACGCGTGTCCGAGCAAGCCGAAGCCTGTGATGTCAGTCGCACCACGTACGCCAAACTCGCGCATCGCTTCAGCCGCCTTGTTGCCTGCAGTGAGCATCGTCTTTACTGAATGTTGCGCGACTTCCGCCGAAGCCTTTTTGAATTTAATCCCCGTCGAAATAATCCCCGTGCCCAGGGCTTTCGTCAGAATTAACGCATCGCCCGGCTTTGCGCCCGTGTTCGTAGCCACTTGATCGGGATGCACCAAGCCCGTGACCGAATAGCCGAACATGATTTCTTCGCTTTGCACGGAATGTCCGCCGATGAGCGTGACGCCGTGTTCGTTCAAGATCGAAAGTCCGCCGCGCATGATTTCGCCAAGAATTTCAAACGGCACACCTTTTTTGGGAAAGCACGTAATCGCCAGCGCCGTCACCGGCGTGCCACCCATTGCCCATACGTCGTTGATCGAATTCAGCGCCGCGATGCGTCCGTAATCAAACGGGTCGTCCACAATTGGCGTAAAGAAATCGAGCGTTTGCACCAGCGCCAAGTCATCGCGCAAACGATAGACTCCCGCATCATCGGCGTTGTCGAAGCCAACCAGTACGTTCGGATTTTTTGGTTGTGATGGAAGCCCGCTCAGAACCTGAGCGAGTGCGCCGGGCGCGAGCTTAGACGCTCAACCGGCACAAGCGACCATTTCAGTTAATCTTTTCGCCATAAAGTAAACTCAAATCCTATACGACAGGGTTGCACATATAGGCTTCGCGTGTATAATCCGCCTCGCTTCTACAGAGAGTTCATCCATAAACTGCTTCTCCCGCAAGGATGGCTCTCTTTTCTTCAAGTTGTTAGCCCACCTATTAGTGCCAGCAACTTTCGCCTTCACACCGCCCTCCGGTTATCCGAAGTCGAAGTTGCTGGCATTTCAATTTTTACCACACTTTTTTCGGCGGACTTTTCTTTTACCGTGCCAACGGCGTTGCGTCAATCATCACCTTGCTGCGGTTTGCCCATCTGACGGATTGTTTTATGATGCGCGCGTTTTCACGCAATCATTCATCTCAACATTCTTTATTCGTTAACGCCCGCTTTCGCTCGGCAACGGCAAGGAGTAAGTATGCCCGAAATTAGCCGCTTTTTCGGAATCATCATTCGGATGTATTGGGAAGCGCATGCGCCTCACCATACTTCACACTTGCATGCCTACTATCAGGAAAGTGTCGCGGTATTTAGTCTCGACCCGGTTGAATTGATTGCAGGCGAATTGCCACGTCGCCAACAGCGCATAGTGGAGGCCTGGGCGGAATTGCATCAAGCCGAGTTGCTGGCAGATTGGGAATTGTTACAATCGGGTGGCAGGCCGTTACCCATCGAACCGCTGCAATGAAAGACACTATGAAACACCAGATTTATCGCGTCACCGATTTTGCCATCATCGCGCCTTACACGCTGCGCGTGAGCTTCGATGACCAGACGCAACGAGTCATCAACTTTGAACCGATATTGTCGGGCGAGTTGTTTCTGCCTTTGCGCGAAGTCACTTTTTTCAATCAGGTACAACTCGACCGCGAAATCCATACGTTGGTCTGGCCGAATGGAGCGGACTTTGATCCTGCAACTTTGCACGATTGGTCGGAGTTGAAACCTGCTGCTTCACGCACTCATTCATCTCAACAAACTAAAATCGTTTTGGAGGATTTTCATGTCGCAACCTGACATCAACTCGTCGTTGAAAGAGACGCGCGTCTTTGCGCCTTCTGCTGCATTCAGCGCCAGCGCGCATATTAAGAGTCGTGCGCATTACGACGAGGTTTATCAACGTTCGGTCACTGATCCTGAAGGCTTTTGGGCCGACATCGCGCGCGAACTGCATTGGTTCAAGCCGTGGAATCAAGTGCTGGATTGGCAGGAACCACACGCGCAATGGTTTGTCGGAGGCGAACTCAATCTTTCTTACAACTGTCTTGATCGGCACTTGACCTCGTGGCGCAAGAACAAGGCCGCGATTATCTGGGAAGGCGAACCGGGCGATACGCGCACGCTGACCTATCAGCAATTGCATCAAGAGGTCTGCAAGTTCGCCAACGCGCTGACGGCGCTCGGCGTATCGAGAGGCGACCGCGTAGCCATTTACATGCCGATGATTCCCGAACTGCCCGTAGCCATGCTTGCCTGCGCTCGTATCGGCGCGGCACATTCGATCATCTTCGGCGGATTCTCAGCCGAAGCCCTGAAAGACCGCATCAACGACGCGCAGTGCAAAGCCGTGATTACGGCGGATGGCGGATTCCGACGCGGCGCGGTGACGACGCTCAAACCCGCCGTAGACGCCGCGCTTGTGGATTGCCCTTCGGTCGAAGCAGTCGTCGTCGTCGAACGCTGCAAAAACGAAATCACGATGCACGCCGGGCGCGATCATTGGTATCACGAACTTATGCAAGGCGTCAGCGATAAACACACCGCCGCGCCGCTCGACAGCGAACATCCCCTTAACATCCTTTATACGTCCGGCACGACGGGCAAGCCGAAAGGCATTGTGCATACGACCGGCGGCTATTCGGTTCACACTTATCTGACGGCGAAATGGGTTTTCGATCTGCGCGATGACGACACTTACTGGTGTACCGCCGACATCGGCTGGGTCACGGGACACAGTTATATCGTCTATGGCCCGCTGCAAAACGGCGCGAGCGTCGTGATGTATGAAGGCGCGCCGAATACACCTGACTTCGGACGCTTCTGGCAGATTATCGAAAAGCACAAGGTCAATATCTTGTATACCGCGCCGACCGCGATTCGCACCTTCATCAAATGGGGCGAGCAGTGGCCGATGAAATACGACTTGTCGTCGCTGCGCCTGCTTGGTTCCGTAGGCGAACCGATCAACCCCGAAGCCTGGATGTGGTATCACAAAGTCATCGGCAAGGAACGTTGCCCGATTGTGGATACGTGGTGGCAAACCGAAACCGGCGGCATCTTGATCTCACCGATTCCGGGAGCGATTGCGACAAAACCGGGTTCGGCTACGTTGCCCTTCCCCGGCATCGTGCCTGACATTCAAACGCGCGAGGGCGTTTCGGTCGGCGTGAATCAAGGCGGCTTCCTCGTCATCACCAAACCGTGGCCGGGTATGCTCCGCACGATTTACGGCGATGACGAACGCTTCAAGCAACAATATTGGAGCGACATCCCCGGCACTTATTTCACCGGCGACGGAGCGCGCCGCGACGACGATGGATATTTCTGGCTGATGGGTCGCGTAGACGACGTCATTAACGTCAGCGGCCATCGCCTCGGTACGATGGAAGTCGAAAGCGCGCTCGTCTCGCATCCGTCCGTCGCCGAAGCCGCTTGCGTAGGCCGCAACGACGACCTCAAAGGCCAGGCCATCTCAGCTTTCGTCACGCTCGAATCAGGGCAAAAGGCTTCTGACGCATTGAAAGAACAATTGCGCGCTCACGTCGCCAAAGAGATTGGCACGATGGCGAAACCCGACGACATTCGATTTACCGATTCGTTGCCCAAGACGCGCTCCGGCAAAATCATGCGACGGCTGCTGCGCGACATCGCGGCAGGCAAAGAAACCGTAGGTGATACGACGACGCTCGAAGATTATTCGGTGTTGGCGAAGTTACGTGAAGATGAAGAATAGGAGGTACTTATGTCAGCAGCAGTGAGTTTGAGTCAGATCAATGTGATCGAAGATTTTGTCGCCGAAATGCAGCCCGGTTCAGCGATGCTTTTGCAAGATGTCAGTTGGGATGAATACGAATCCTACTTGCAGCAAATCGAAGGCAAAGTGCGCGTACGCCTCAGCTACGACGAAGGGAGATTGGAAATCATGTCGTTATCACCCGAACACGAACGCATTGGTGGTTTGTTTCCGCTGATTATTTATGTTCTCGCGCAGGAATGCGGGATGAAATATCTGAGCCTGCGTTCAACCACGATGCGCAAACACAAAAGGTCAAAAGGACTGGAACCGGATGACTGTTACTACTTCAACAACCTGGCCGCTGTCGCACAGATCAAGCGCATGGATTTGTCTGTCACACCGCCGCCTGACTTGGCGTTGGAAATTGACATCACCAGTCCTTCGTTGAGCAAAGCTCCGATTTACGCCGCGATTGGCGTTGCCGAATTGTGGCGGCATACGGGTCAACGCATGTACTTCTTTCGGCTGGAAGTAGATGGTTACGTTGAGATCGAACACAGTGACCTGTTTCCCTTTCTCACGCCAGAAGCCGTGCAAAACGCGCTTCAGCAAGGCGCACTAACCGATGCCATCACGATGGCAGAGCAGTTTCGTCACTGGGTTCAAATACACAAAGCCTGAACCAATGAGCAATTTGCGCAGCCCAACTTTATTGTTGAGAGACGCCCAGACCGGAGACCGTGCGGCGTTAGATGAATTGTTGCCGTTGGTTTATGACGAACTCAGGCGGCTGGCGGCTTATCAGTTAAAACGCGAACGCTCTGACCATACGTTGCAACCGACGGCGTTGGTGCATGAGGCTTACCTGCGGCTGATAGATCAGCATTCAGCCGACTGGCGCAACCGCGCGCAATTTTTCGGACTCGCCGCCGAAATGATGCGGCGCATTCTGGTGAACCACGCGCTCGCGCATCAAGCCGAAAAGCGCGGCGGACACGAAACCCGCATCAGCCTTGACGACGCACTTGACGTAGCCACGTCACAGGAATTCGACTTGGTCGCGCTCGACGAAGCCTTGCAACGCCTTGCCGCACTAGATCTGCAACAATCCCGCATTGTCGAATTGAAATTTTTCGCCGGACTGAGCATCGAAGAAATCGCTGCGCTGCTTGATCTTTCACCGGCTACGATCAAACGCGAATGGCGCAGCGCAAAGGCCTGGCTCTTTCAACAAATCAGCAACTTGGCTTCGCCTCAATAAAAAAACCGCCGCCACATTGCTGTGACGGCGGATTCCAAAAAAGAGATAACCACTAACTCGTAACGATCGGTTAGCTTTCGTTCGGTTTTTTCTTGTCGCCGCCGCGATCTTTGGGTGGATCGTTACGCTTGTCGTCTTTTGGTTTTTCAACCGGCTTTTCCGGCGGCTTGTCCCGCTTTTGCCAATCTTGAGAGTCAGCCATTGCGTTGGCCGCACCGGTCAAACTCAATAAAAGAGAAAACGCAAAAATTTGAATTACTCGCTTCATAAAAAACTTCCCCTGCCCAAGCATATTTGTTTTCGTGGCACAACAGGCCAAGGGTAACACTTGCCTTTCGGTGATGACGACTGGCTTGGACAACCGGCATCTTAACAAAATTTCCTTTCAATCAAGAACGCATCTGCGACAGTTAGGGGACATTTCGCTAAATTCGTTCCGCCGACGAATTAGCAACGCCTATGCCATGCGGTCAGTTGATGAATTTGCAGGAGTTATCCGTTGCCTATGATAAAAAGCCGCACCGTATTCAACCATTTGGGATAGCCGGTGTAACGAGTTGCGCTAGGTAATGCTACGCATCCTCGCGCATACTCACACATCCTCTGTCTGAAAAGGCCACGTCTTCACCCAATAAGACCACACAAAAAACGCCGCCGTGCCGATCAACAACGCCAGCAAACTGAATCCGATGATGCGCGGGTCTGAAGTGACGAAGACAAACAACCAACCCGCGAGTGCCAACAACGCGGGCAGCGGATACAACCACATGCGATAAGGCCGATCCTCTTGCGGCACTTTTTTGCGCAACAACCGCAACGCGCCGATCTGCCCGATGAATTGCACCAGAATCCGCATCACAATCAGCGCGTCAATGATGATGCCCAGCGAAAAGAAACTGCCGACAATTGCCAGCACGCCGATCACCAGCAACGACCAATGCGGAAAGCCGTGGCGCGGATGCAAGCGACTGAACAAGCGAAAGAAATATCCGTCGCGCGCCGCCGCAAACGGAATGCGCGAATAGCCCAACAGCAACGCGAAGCACGACCCGAAACCCGTCCACAAAATCATCCACGTAACAATCTCGGCGACGCGACGACCGTAAACGCGCTCCATCATCACCGAGACGACAAAGTCAGACAGCGGCTTCGTATCCGCCGCCGGTACGAACTCGCGCCACGACACGACGCCGATGATCGAGAAGTTGATCGCAATGTAAATCAACGCGACCAGCACTACGCTAATCATCACCGAGCGCGGAATCGTCCGCCCCGGATTGCGCACCTCTTCGCCCAGATAACAAATGTCGTAATAGCCCAAATAGTCGTAAACCCCGACGCGCGTCGCTGCGCCTAAGCCCCACAGAAAGCCCATCGAGAAATTGAACGCGCCCGGCGGAAAGTCGAAAGCCTTCGCCGCATCGAAATGCAACGCGCCTGTCGCAATGACGACCACAACCGTTAATAAAGTGCCGATCCACAAACTCACCATCAACTTGCCGATGTGTTTAATCTGGCGATAAAGCAACAGGATGTTGACGAGTCCGACGATAACGACGACGGCTTTGATCGAAACGTTCGGCCAGAGATAACCCAGATATTGCGCGAAGCCGATGTAGCCCGAAGCGATTTCCATCGGCCCGCTCACGATGAATTGCCAGATGAACAAAAACGCCATCAACCGTCCGAAAGTCTTGCTGCCAAACCCTTCGCGCAAGTAAACATAACTGCCGCCCGAACCCGGCATCATCGCGCCCAACTCGCTCCACACGAGGCCGTCGCAAATGACCAGCACCAACGCGATGAGCCAGCCCAACATCGCTTGCGGTCCGCCCAACGCACTCATCAACAGCGGAATCGTCAGGAAAGGCCCGATGCCAATCATGTTCGACATATTCAATGCCGTCGCTTGCAACGTACCGAAATGCCGCACCAATTCAGGTTTATCGTGAGTGCTGTTATTCATAATTAAACCAATCGCAAAAAGTCAGACAGAATGCGTCCCGTGATGCCCCAAATCGGCCCGCCCGTTGACGGATAAG
>JANNUY010000091.1:0-10738 GCA_031414155.1 Acidobacteriota bacterium | reverse complement strand
TCTTTTACGTCATGCAAGTCCACGAACTTGTCTACCACGCCGTCTGAATCGCAGGTAATGTCGCACAGCGTCGCCAGATCGGTCGGGGTTTCGTTCAAACGATGAATCGGAATGATCGGAAACAACTGGTCAATGCCCCAGTGATCAGGCAATGAACGAAAGACCGAAAAGTTACACAAATATTTCGCCGACAGCAGCTTGCGCAAATCGTCGAATTCTTCTGACTTGATTTGCACCAGCTTGGCGAAATTGTTCGCGCGGTCGCAAACTTCCCAAAATAAAATTTCGCCTTTTGAGCGGTCTTCCAGCGAGATAAAACCCAAATCAAAGAGCGTGAACAATTCTTCTTTTTGTTCGAGCGCGTCGTGGTAATACTCCAAAAAGTTTTTGGGCGTCATCGCGGTGTAAAGATCATAAAGCTCTTTCACCACTTGCGCTTCATTTCCGGTCATCACGAGGTTGTGAATGCCTTGCACGGTTTCGATCTCATCCACGATGTTGGTAATCAACATCGCGTGATAGGCCACCAGCACGCGTCCCGACTCGGTAATCAGGTTGGGGTGCGGAACGTTTTCCTCTTCGCAAACCGTCTTGATCGTATAAATCACGTCATTGGCAAATTCCTGCAAAGTATAATTCACCGACGATTCAAAACTGGTCTTGCTGCCGTCGTAATCAACGCCCGCGCCGCCGCCGACGTTCAGGTGATCTACGTCAATGCCCATCTTGCGAATCTTGGCATAGACGCGCGCGGCCTCTTTGACACCGGCCTTGACACGCTTGATCTGCGTGATTTGCGAACCGATATGAAAGTGCAACACCCGCAACGATTCGAGCAATCCGGCTTCGCGCAGTGCCTTGATCGCCATCAGCATTTCGGTCGTCGTCAAGCCGAACTTGGACTGTTCACCGCCCGATTTTTCCCAACGCCCCGAACCGCGCGAATAAAGCCGCACGCGCAAGCCCAACATCGGACGGATGCCGGTGCGCTGCGCACGATCAATAACGATGGGCAGTTCGTTCAGCTTTTCAATAACGATAACGACGTTCTTGCCGAGTTTCGTACCGACAAAAGCTAAGTCAATAAAGCCTTCGTCCTTGAATCCGTTGCAGCACAACAGCGATTCGGGCGATTGCTCCATCGCAATCGCGGCATAAAGTTCCGCCTTGCTGCCTGCTTCCAAACCGTAGTTGTGTTTCGTGGCTTCCTCAAGATAAGCCTCAATCACCTGACGACGCTGATTCACTTTGAGCGGAAATACTGCTTTGTGTTCGCCCTTGTAATCGAACTCCTTCATCGCGGTGCGGAAGGAATGGTTCATCTTGCGAACCTGACTGCCGAAAAGCTGCGGGAAACGGAGCAGGATAGGAAGCTTGACGCGCCTTGCAATTAATTCGTCTACGATTTTTTTGACATCGGCGCTTCGAGAGTCGCCTTCAGCGGGGTGGACGGTGAGATTGCCTTTGGAATTTACGTCGAAGTAGCCCGCTCCCCAATTTTCGATGCCGTAGGTTTGCACCACCTCAGCAATAGCCGATTTCATCGTTGACCGTTCTCGACCTCCACAAGTGATTTTGGCGCTCCCCCGGGGATGTCTAAAGAGAACACACTTGCAGAGTACGTAAAGCCACGTTACCCGGCACAAAACGACCCCAAGGCGGTTACGATGCTCAACTTGTTCTCTAAAACTTTTGCGGGATTCACCAAACGAGTGCCGGACTATAACGGATAGGTCAGGGTCTGTCAAAAAGTTTTTTTGGGGGGCAGTTGTAGTGCTTAAGTCTAACTATTCCTTTCAGTTAGCAGGTTTTTCACCCTGGTTTTTCCGCCGGTTTGGCACATGTTTTTTCTTCGCCCCAAACACGAACGCCGAACCGCGTTGCTTCATCAGCAACTGGTTCGGCGTCTTGCAAAATACAATTCAGCTTCAGGTCAGCTTGAGGCTTAGTCAGCCAGCACCAAATTGAAAGGTTCGTGCGGATGCTTTGCCACCAGTGCCTCAGCCCGCACTTTTTGCTTGGCGTTCGGCGTCACGTCCGGCTCGCGCCAGTAATTCGCCAGCAGGTATTCTTTGTCTTTGGTCAGTTCGCCGGGCGTCAGAACGGCCCATTCGAAGTTGTGTCCGTGATTGATCGCGTCGGTCGGGCAAGCGTCTACGCAAAAGCCGCAGAGGATGCAGCGACCATAATCAATCTGGTAGACCTTCGCGTAGCGATGGTCTTGCGAAATGCGTTCTTCGTAAGGACGCGGGTCTTCTGCGCCTTCGATATAAATCGCGTCCGCCGGACAAGCCGCCGCACACAGGAAGCAAGAAACGCAAAGTTCCTTGCCGTTTTCATCTACGCCCAAGTAGTGTTCGCCGCGAAAGCGCCGGAACATCTGCACCGGTTCTTCGGGATAACTAACCGTATCCTTCTTGCCCGGAATGTGACTCAAAGTCACGCTCATGCCTTGCGCCGTAGATTTGGCAACGTAAATAACTTCTTTAACCGTGTCGAGAATGCCAGAGAGAAAAGACATATTTTGAATGCGGAATGCGGAGTGCGTAGTGCGGAGTAAAAGAACCACGCGCGCGCGTCTCAGGCATTCACAAAAAGGTTTTCAAACCGGAACGCATTGGTCGAAGGCAAATAACTCAATCAGCTATTCCGCACTCCGCACTCCGCACTCCGCACTTAGTTGATCGTCCAAGTTTCACCGCTGTTGAGCAACTTTTCGATGCTGCCAACGCCACGTTTGGCGATGGCAGACCTCACCTGTTCCGTCAGCATATCTTCATACGTAGGCCGCTCAACCGCACGGAAGATTCCCATCGGTACGGGAAATTCTGGGAACTGCATACGGCCTAAGATCATTGCGAGATAAGGTTCGTTGGTGTGTTCATCATGCACAATGATGTCGTCTAAAGTCACGCCGTCTGCGCCGCCCTCTTGTCTTATGGACACGATTTCGGGTGCGAGCGTTTGGCGATTGATGCGAATGCCTTTGGCTTTATCTTTGCCGATGAGAATGGGTTTGCCGTGTTCGAGATAAAGCATGCGTTCGTCTTTGACTTCGCGGTCGCTGAACGATTTGAAAGTCCCGTCGTTGAAAATATTGCAGTTCTGATAGACCTCTAAAAAGCCCGAACCTTTATGCTTCGCCAAGCGCTCGACCATCGCCGAAAGATGTTTCGGATCGGTATCCATCGAACGCCCGATGAAGGTCGCTTCGGCGGCAAAGCCTACGCTCAACGGATTGAGCGGATAGTCAATCGTACCCATCGGCGCAGACTTGTTGATCTTGCCCAATTCAGAAGTCGGCGAGTACTGGCCCTTCGTCAAGCCGTAAATGCGATTGTTGAACAGGATGATTTTCAGGTTCACGTTACGGCGCAGCGCGTGAATGAAATGATTGCCGCCAATCGAAAGCGAATCGCCGTCGCCCGTGATAACCCAAACCTGCAAATCAGGGTTTGCCGCTTTCACGCCCGTCGCGATGGCGGGCGCGCGTCCGTGAATTGTGTGAAAGCCATAGGTGTTCATGTAATAAGGAAACCGGCTCGAACAGCCGATGCCCGAAATGAAGACGATCTTTTCTTTCGCAATGCCGAGTTCCGGCATGACTTTTTGCACCTGGGCGAGAATCGAATAATCGCCGCAGCCCGGACACCAGCGTACTTCCTGATTCGTCACGAAATCCTGCCGCGTCAATTTGACGGGCGTGCCATTGCTGCCATTCGTACCGTTCGTACCATTTACGTGTTCACTCATTGCTTTTCCTTCAAATCAATATGATTGCTTAATCGAATAACTCATCTACCGGCATACGCCAGCCGGACAAAATAGGCTCGGCATCAGCGATTTCACCACGCCGAAAAATGCGCGGATGATCGGGGTCATCCGCCGAATAGGATTTGATAACTTCGTCACCTAACAAATCTACATCCCAAACGATTTGCGTCCCCGCCGCAAAATACTCGTCACGCTTTTCCGCGATCTTACGTTCGGCTTGCTTGCCATAATCGTTTTCGCTGCGAACTTCGACAGCGAATTGCGGCGCGCCTTCAAAGAACCCCATGCCCGCTCGTTTACCCGTAAAGAAAGCGGCATCCGGGCTAAAGGATTTGCGTTTGGGCAAATCAACTTTGAAGGCGGCGTTATCCGTGACCGCTCGACCCGTGCCATGCTCCTTCACGTATTGGCGCAGGCTGACGGCAATTTCAAAACCCGCGTGATTCGGATCGTCTCCCGTAGGCGGCATAGTGACTACCTTTCCGTTAACGATCTCCGCCTTCTCCGGCGTGCGAGCCAACTGTTGCCAAAGTCCGTCAACCGATGTCTTGGTCGAAACATCAAGTGTTGCCACTGATGTCGCTACTGTTTGTACTGCCATAGCGCAAACCCTCACAGCGAAATTACAAATACTGTTTAATCTTCCTGATCAACTCTGTCACCTTAAACGGCTTGCCTTGAATCTTGGTATAGCTCACCGCGTCCACCAAAAACTTTGCGCGGATGAGCAACGCCAGTTGCCCCATATTCAGTTCGGGAATGACGACGGTCTCAAAGTTTTTCAGCACTTCGCCCAAATTCGAGGGGAACGGATTCAGGTATTTCAGATGTGCGCTGCCGACGCTGTGGCCTTGATCGTGCAGTTGTTCGACCGCCGTCGCAATCGCGCCGTAAGTCGAGCCCCAACCCAGCACCAGCACTTTACCTTGAGCTGCGCCGTTGACCTCGAGCAACGGAATGTCTTGCGCCATTCGATCAATTTTTTCCTGCCGCAAGTGAACCATAAATTCGTGGTTTTCGGGTTCGTAGTTGACATTGCCGGTGATGTTTTGTTTTTCGATGCCGCCGATGCGGTGTTCGAGTCCCGGCGTACCCGGCACGGCCCACGGACGAGCCAGCGTGCGTTCGTCACGCGCGTAAGGCATGAAGCCTTCTTTCTCGGTACGGAACGTGACCTTCATTTGTGGCAGGCTCTCCATGCTGGGGACCAGCCACGGCTCTGAACCATTGCCGAGATAGCCGTCCGAAAGAAAGAACACGGGTGTCATATAGGTCGTTGCCAAGCGTACGGCTTCAACCGCCATGTTGAAACAATCAGCCGGTGTAGCCGCTGCGACAATGCCTACAGGGCATTCGCCGTTACGTCCGAACATGGCTTGCAGCAAATCGGACTGTTCGGTTTTGGTCGGCAAGCCGGTCGAAGGGCCGCCACGCTGTACGTTAATGATGACCAGCGGAAGTTCAGTCATCACGGCCAAACCGATAGCTTCGGATTTCAACGCGACGCCCGGCCCGCTCGTACCAGTCAAGCCCAGGCTGCCCGTGAAGGCCGCGCCAATCGCCGAACCGATGGCCGCGATTTCGTCTTCGGCCTGAAAAGTTTTGACGCCGAAATGTTTGTGCTTGGCGAGTTCGTGCAATACATCAGACGCAGGCGTAATCGGATAGCTGCCATAAAACAACGGCAAGCCTGCCAGATTCGCGGCGGTGATGAATCCAATTGCGGTCGCCTGATTGCCCGTGATGTTGCGATATTTGCCCGGCTTGATCTTGGCTTTGCTGACGCGATAGTGCGTCGTGAAAATTTCGGTCGTGTCGGCGTAATTGTAACCAGCGCGCAAAGCTGCCAAGTTTGATTCAGCCAACTCCGGCTTGTTGCCGAACTTCTCCTGAATCCACACTTCAGTCTGATCGAGCGCGCGGTCATACAACCAATAAACTAAACCCAGCGCGTAAAAATTCTTCGCGCGTTCGGCGATTTTGAACGGCAGCTTCGAGGCTTCAACGGCTTTCAGCGTCAGGTCGGTGATCGGCAATTTGAAGACGCGATAACCGCTCAACGAACCGTCTTCGAGCGGATTCGACACGATACTGGCTTTCTTGAAATTGGCTGCGTTGAATTCGTTTTCGTTCACCAACAAGATGCCGCCCTGTTCCAGATCGGCGATGTTGGTTTTGAGCGCGGCGGGATTCATCGCAATCAGCGCGTTGAGTTCGTCGCCCGGCGTAAAAATCTCGCGGCTGCTGAAATTCAACTGAAAGCCCGACACGCCTGGCAGGCTGCCTTGCGGTGCGCGAATCTCAGCCGGAAAGTCTGGCAACGTAGAAATATCGTTGCCGAAAATCGCCGAAGTCGAGGTGAATTGCGTGCCGGTCAATTGCATCCCGTCGCCCGAATCACCGCAAAAGCGGATGGTGACGGTTTCCAGTTCTTCGACCTGCGTTGTTTTTGCGTATTCTTCTACTGTCGAGGTAGACATCTGCTAACCCACTCCATTTCGATAAGTGCGCAACGCTGAAATGAATGCGTTGCTCTGAATGATTTATGTTGATTGTTGAAGATAGTGTGCCCGAAATAAGTTCGCAATCTTTGCCCAATCTTCACAGGAAGTAAAATTTATAATTTTTGGTAGACGATAAGGCAAACGACATGGTCACGTGCCTTCACCGCTCGTCGAATTAAATAACCAAAACGTTGACATAAGTCCAACCGCTTCCTATTATCCGGCTCGTGTCAGTCGCTACCGTCGAAAATTTGTTGAAGGAATCACGCAGCGCCATCATTGACTCGCTCAAGACCAAAGGCGCGCTCACGGTCGAACAGTTGGCCGCGAGCCTTGACGTATCCAAAGTCTGCGTGCGTCGCCACCTGAGTTTGCTCGAAAGCGACGGGCTGATTGAATACGAACAAGAACACCTTGAGCGCGGACGCCCCCGTTTCGTTTATCGCCTCTCTGAAAAAGCCGGTTGCCTCTTCCCCCGGAACTATGACGAATTCGCCAGCGAAGTATTGTTGCAAGTGCTACGCGAGTTTGGCGAAGCAGGCTTGCAGCGCGTTTTGCAAGGCCGCGCAGATGCACTGATCGAAACCTGGCAAGCGCAATTGAATGGCTTGAATCTCGATGAACGTATCAAATCGCTCGCCAAACTGATTAGCGAAAAGGGCTTCGAAGCCGAGACGCGCAAGCTCAAGGATGGCAGCTATCGCTTGCGGCAACGCAACTGCCCTACCGAAAAGATTGCGGCAACGCATCCGCATCTGTGCGAACAGGAATTGCGCGTTTATCAGGAAGCGTTGGGCTGCCAAGTCGTCCGCGATTGCCGCATCGCGGACGGCGCGACGATGTGCGAATTTCATATCGTACCCAACAACGGCAAAACGCCGTTGCCGATTTATCACGGCAAGCAGTAGTGAAGACAGTAGAAGGAAGAAGGAGCTAACAAAACTTTTCACATGGCTATTGAAGCAACAGAAACCACGAGCAATGCAGTGACCGAAGAACAAGTCTTGCAAGCCTTGCGCGCCGTTAAAGACCCTGACTTACACAAAGACATCGTCACGCTGAACATGATTCGTGACGTAACCATTTGCGGCGGCATCGTGAGCTTTCGGTTCGTACTCACTACGCCTGCCTGTCCCGTGCGCGACCAATTGAAATTCGAAGCCGAGAAAGCCGTGATGGCGATCCCCGGCGTCGAGCGCGTCGAAGCCAAGATGGATGCGGAGGTTCCTAAAGCCAAAGGCAATATTGATAAGGCTGCGCTCGAAGGCATCAAGCACATCATCGCCGTGAGTTCCGGCAAAGGTGGCGTAGGCAAATCTACCGTCTCGGTCAATCTCGCCGTTTCGCTCGCACTGATGGGAGCCAAAGTCGGCATCGTGGACACAGATATTTACGGCCCGAACGTACCGATCATGATGGGCGGCAACGATTCGCCTGCGGTACGCAATGACAAGCTCGTGCCGCCGGTTTATCACGGCGTAAAAACCATGTCAGTCGGCTTGCTCAACCCCGGCGATAAGGCCATCGTCTGGCGTGGCCCGATGCTGCATTCGGCGGTGAGCCAGTTCTTGCGGCAAGTCGAATGGGGCGAACTTGATTACTTAGTGGTTGATATGCCGCCGGGCACGGGTGACGTACAGCTTAGTCTCGCGCAAATGGTCGCTATCGCGGGCGCTGTACTCGTGACGACGCCACAGGAAGTCGCGTTGAGCGACGTGCGCAAGGCTTACAACATGTTCGAGCAGTTGCAGGTTCCGGTGCTGGGCATCGTCGAAAACATGAGTTATTTTGAATGCCCCAATGATGGCAACAAGTATTTCATCTTTGGCAACGGCGGCGGCGAAGCGTTGGCGGATCGCTATGAAGTCGCTTTCTTGGGCGGCATTCCGATCTCGATCAACATCCGCGAAGGCGGCGACATGGGCGTACCCATCGTCATCAGCCAACCCGACAGTCCGCAGGCCAAAGCGTTCACGCACGTAGCGCAAAACGTCGCGGCACAAGTGAGCATTCAGGCGATCAGGTCGAACAAGGCTTTGCCTGTTTTGAATCTGAAGTAAAAGAGGAAGCAAGATGAATCACGCAAGCGGCCCATTTGAAGTGAAGCTAACCGCGCAACAGGATTACCAAGTCGAAGATGCGCCGCTGGGCAGAATGATCATTGACAAACAATTTCACGGCGATCTCGAAGCCGTCAGCGTAGGCCAAATGCTTGGCGCGATGACTGCGACGAAAGGCTCAGGCGGTTACGTCGCTATTGAGCGCGTCACCGGCAAGTTGCACGGGCGCAGCGGCACGTTTCTGTTGCAACACAGCAGCACGATGACGCGCGGCGCGGCGCAACAATCTGTCACGGTCATTCCCGATTCAGGCACCGATGAACTCACGGGACTGACGGGCAAAATGATCATCAACATCGCCGACGGCAAACATTCGTATGATTTCGAGTACGCGCTCGAAACATCCAACCATTGAATAATGCACTATTAACAACCCGGCGATCACATCAGTTCGTCACATCAACCACAAGGAGAACAACCATGAATCTCGCATTAACCGAATCGGCATTAGTCGAAGTCAGAAAATTTATTGAAGGTGAAAGCGTCGGCACCGAAGGCGGACTGCGCGTGCGCGTCGTCCCCGGCGGCTGCTCTGGCTTTCAATACGGTATGAACATCGAAGAAGCGCCGCAAGAGACCGACGAAGTCGTAGAGACTGCGGGGCTGCGCGTTTTCGTAGATATGTTCAGCGCGCAATATCTTGAAAACGTCCAGATTGATTACGTCAGCGGCGTGATGGGTTCGGGCTTCACGTTCAGCAACCCGAACGCGAGCGGCGGCTGCGGCTGCGGCACGTCGTTTTCGGCCTAATGTTCAAATAGTACAGCAACCTTTCCAGGTTGCTGCGGTTTTTCTCAAGCTGCTTTTGACAGAGACCGCAGCAACCTGGAAAGGTTGCTGTACTTTCTTGTCCTTACAGCTCTCCTGCTTTGTCATCCCAATTCACACCACAATTCGATCCCGTCGCGTTGCCCGCTGATTACGGCGACGTGCGGAAGGAATACGACGCAATTCGCCACGGAGCGGCGCTGATTGATTTCTCGCCTGCCGCGAAGCTACGACTCACCGGCAAGAACGCGATTCAATTCTTGAATGGCCTCGTGAGCAACGACGTAAAGTCGCTCGAACCCTATCAAGGCGTAGCGGCGTGCTTCCCGAACCTGCAAGGCAAAGTCGCCGCGCTGACTGTGATCTATAACAGCGGTGATGGATTGCTGATTGAACTCGACGGCAGCAACCGCGAGAAGATTTTCAAAAACCTGTCGCGCTTCGTGCCCGCTGGCGAATTCTTCCTGACCGATGTCACCGAAGAACTCGCGCTGCTTTCGTTGCAAGGCCCACAAGCCGCCGCCGTGTTATCGGCGGCGTCAAACACGACGATTGAATACACCGAAGCGCGGACGATGCGTTCGTTCCCGATTGCGTCGGTCGAGATCGCCACGCGCAATCGCACAGGCGCGGCGGGCTTCGATCTTTTCGTGACGACTGCGCAAGCGGCTGCGTTGCGACAAACGCTGATCGCCCACGGCGCGCAACCTGCCGGACAAACCGCCTTCAACATCGCGCGCCTCGAAGCGGGCCTTCCGCTCGAACCCGGCGACGTGAATGAGAGTTACATCATTAACGAAACCAATCTCGTTGAAGCGGTCAGTTACACCAAAGGCTGTTATCTGGGGCAGGAAGTCATCGCGCGCATCCACTGGCGCGGTCAGCCCGCCAAACAACTCAAGGGCTTGCTGCTCGAATCCGGTGAAACCGATTTGGCAGGCGCTGAGTTGTGGGCGGCTGATCAACAAGGCACGCTCAAAAAAGTCGGTGAAGTCACCAGCCACGCACACAGCTTTGCGCTCGACCAGCAGATTGGGTTTGGCTACGTGCATCGCCACTTTTTGAATGAAGGCACTGAATTCACGCTGCAACGCGACGCACAAGTTATTGGCAAAGCTACGTTGGCGGCGACGCCGTTCATCTCGTTATGACCGAAGAAACCAAAACACCAAAACCTGAACTCACTGAATATGATCGCGCGACGGTCGAACTCGCTTATGAAATCATTTCGCGTTATGTGGATCACACCCAACTCGCCGGTCTCGTCATCGGCACCATGGCCGCGCGCCTCGGCGAAGAAGGCGTCAAACTCATCGCTGAAAGTGATTACTGGAAGGGTTACATGACCAGTCGCCGCTATCTGCAAGCCGCCAAAGAAGACATCGAACGCCTCTCGCGCCTTCTGGACGGTAGTCGGTAGTTGGTTATGGATTTCAACGAAACCCTTACTCAAGCCGTAACCCAATTGAACGCGGGCGAATTTTTCGATTGCCACGAAACGCTCGAACCATTGTGGCAAGCAGCTTCCGGCGATGAACGCATTTTCCTGCACGGTTTGATTCAAGCCGCCAT
>JANNUY010000090.1:0-3229 GCA_031414155.1 Acidobacteriota bacterium | reverse complement strand
AGTGGTCTCCAGCGGGACGGTTGAACTTAGGCAGGTCGTTTACGGCCTGCAAGCGCGATGCCGAAATCGCGCGTCCCAGCGGGACGATTGAATCAGGCGCGTCAGATTCAATCGTCCCGCTGGGACGCGAACCCAACGTCGTTCGTTACAGGCCGTGAATGACCTGCCTAAATTCAACCGCCGCCACGCGGCGAAGAATACCTGCAAAGAAACATAGTTTCCCGTGTATTCAATGCTTTTCCGTCTGTTCCGTTATTTCTGTTTGTTCCGTACTCTCTCTTTGTTGCTGGCCTTTCAAGTATTGGCAAGCAAGGAGTCTGTTCAATGAAAGCATCTGTCAATCCTGCCGACCAAAGCGAACGATTCATCGAACTGTTTGACCGCGTGCGGCAAATCGAACCTGCCGAGCGTCATCGCATTCTTGAGGAAGCCTGCGCCGCTGAACCGCAGTGGCGCGCGGAGATCGAATCGTTGCTCGCTTACGACGACGAAATGCCCGTGCTGAACGCTACGTCGGCGTTGAAAGCCGTCGCGCGCGAGCTGGCCGAAGACGATCTGAGCGGAAAAGAGATTGGGCATTACCGCATCATCGAACCCATCGGCGCGGGCGGCATGGGGCGCGTCTATCTGGCCGAAGACCGAACGCTCGCCCGTCGCGTCGCGCTCAAATTTCTGCCGGAATCTTTTACCGCCGAACCGGAACGCATTCGCCGTTTTGAGCAGGAAGCGCGCGCGGTGTCGGCGCTCAACCATCCCAATATCATCACGGTGTATGAAACCGGGCAGCACGAACGGCGGCATTACATCGCGTATGAATTAGTCGAGGGACAAACCTTGCGTGTACGCTTGCAGGGCGAGCCGTTGCGCTGGCAGGAAGCCGTCGTCATCGGCGCGCAAATCGCAGCGGCGCTCAAGGCGGCGCACGCGGCGAACATCATCCACCGCGACATCAAACCTGAGAACGTAATGTTGCGCGCCGACGGGCTGGTCAAGGTACTCGATTTCGGCATCGCCAAGCGGCTCGAGTTGCAAACGGCGGATGCTGCAACTGAAGGCGCGACTACAACTGCGGGCGTGACGCTGGCAGGGCAGGTGTTTGGCACGGCGGGCTACCTTGCGCCCGAACAGGCACGCGGCGAAAAGCTGGATGCGCGCGCCGACATCTTCGCGCTCGGCATGGTGTTATATGAAATGTTGGCGGGGCATCCGTGGGCGGGAAAGTCAGTGGCAGAAAAACTCGAAGCTGTGCAAAGCGCCAACGAATTGCTGCCGGTCAAGTTACGCCGCCACGAATTGCCGATGGCCTTAACGGAACTGGTGGGGCTGGCTACGCGGAAGGAACGCGACGCGCGGCACGTCACGGCGGAACATATCCACGCGACGCTGGAAGAACTGCGCTTGCCGCGCGAAGTCCGCTCGGCAGAACGCAACAAACAACTCGCACGGCAACTCGCACAGCGGCGCGCCAACCAATCGCTCAATCAAGCCGTCGCGTTGTATGCGAGCGATGCCACGACGCGGCTTTCGCTGACAGAATGGTGGACGATTCAACGCTGGGCGAATGTGCCGCGAGGCACGCTGGAACGCACACTGTTGCGCAAGAGTCTGTTCAGCGTTTTAACGAAAGCGAGCGTAGTGGCGGGAATGGCAGGGTTGATCGTGTTTGCGCTGGCCGCGTGGGTTTCGGTGACGGAACGATTCATAGACGAGAAACCTTTACGCGACGGACACGACAATCTCGTTCGGCAATTTGCTATTTCACCAGACGGTAAAAAAGTCGTGTCCGTCAGTAACGATGCAAAAATTATCGTTTGGGATTTTGTCAGCCGCGCGCGTTTGGCAACACTGACACATAATCATCAACAACGGGTAACCGCTGTGGCCTTCGCGCCCGACGGCCAATTATTTGCTACGGCGTGTGCTGATGGGACGGTGAACGTATGGGATGCGGAAAACTACGCGCAGCGGGCCGTACTCCCTGGTTACGCGAGTAGCGTCAGTCGGATTTTGTTTAGCCCAAATGGCCGCTGGCTACTAACCGCCACAGGAGATAAACAACACACTCTTTGGGAAAGAGGCAGTTGGAAAAAAGTCCATGACTTTGCGGCCCCGGGCTTTGGTGCAGGCACGAATCCGCTGATTTCGCCGGATAGCCGCTTTTTACTTTCTGGATTTTGGGAACTATTCGATCTCGAAAAAGGCGTGGCATTGAACAGTCGCTCCCTTCCCAGTTGGTCGAACAGCATTCTCTCGCCGGACGCAAAACAAATGGTGACGATAGACCCAAGCAATTGGGTGAGCTTCTGGGACGTTCGACAACTATGGACAGGCGGCCAAAAGCGGTTGCTCAAACGTGAAGTTGCTTATCGTGATCGCGGACGCGCCATCGCCTATTCACCGGATGGACGCTACGTTGCCACGGCGGGCGAAGCCATTTTGTTATGGGATGCAAAAGCAAAAACTAAACTGGCACGGTTCACTTATCCTCAATACCCGTGGCATCTGGAATTCACGCCGGATTCCAAGTCGCTGGTCGCTTCTTATGGTGATGCGCAATTGTTGGTTTGGGACGTTGAAGAACGGGAGCAAAAATTCAGCTTCGTCGGTCATAGCAGTATCGTGCGAGCCGTCGCCTACGCTCCTGACGGCAAGCTCATCGCTTCAGCGGGCGACGATCAATCCGTTATTCTGTGGGACGCCGTAACGAGGCAAAAGCCCACTGCATTCTCGCAGCACGGAGCACGGATTTCGGCGCTTGAGTTTTCGCGGGATGGCAAGTGGCTGATTTCTACTGACATTCACGGCAAAACTTTCATTTGGGATGTCGAGGCTGAACGAGAACGGCTGCATTTTGAAACGCCTGGGCGCTGGGACATCCGGTTTGGTTTTGCTGTTTCACTCTCACCTGATCAACGTTGGATTGCCACCAGCTTTGGCGTTCATTCCATCGCTGATGGCCGGATGGTCGTGGATTTTGACAACAAAAGCGGATATGCCAGCAGCGCAACTGAAACAAAGCAGGAGTATTACGCCCTCAGGTTTTCACCAGATGGTCGCCGGATGGCGGGCGTCAAATCAACGCATGAAGTCAATCTATGGGACACTGCCTCCTGGACGTTGGAACAGCGTGCGCAGGTTGAACAAGAAGGCGGGGCCAATTTGATTAGCCTTGCGTTCTCGCCTAATGGTCGCTGGCTTGTCACCGGCCAAGATCAAGGTCACGTTAGGC
>JANNUY010000089.1:0-4780 GCA_031414155.1 Acidobacteriota bacterium | reverse complement strand
AGGCGGGACGTGGCGCTACGGTGATTTCCTTGAACTCACCTTCTGCTTTTTCAGTTGTTTCGAGGGGCTTGGGCTGACCGGGCGCATAGCGCGTGTAAGCCGCCGCCATGCGATTAACCGATTCAAGCAGGTTGGTGGCTTGTTCGCGCAGCTTCGGGTCAGTGCTGTATTTGATAATCGCGTCGAGCGAGGCGCGCGCGTCTTCAAACTTTTGCTGCCGCATGAAAATTTGCGCGAGCGAATAACCCAACTCGCCGCGCCCCGGATTCAGTTCAATCGCACGCTTGAGCAGCGTTTCGGCTTCATCCAGATTCTCACTCGTTATCAAATAAACGAACGACAGCAGGCGATAGGCTTCGCTGAAAGTGGGCTCGAGCGTGATGGCTTGCTTGAGTTGCACGCGCATGGTTTCGGCGGTTTCAGTGGGCAAGCTGCTGACGATACGATTTTGCACGCCCGGCCCGATCACTTCTTCAAACAGCGCCTGCGCGTAATAGTAATGCACCAAATAATTTTTAGCGTTCAGCGAAGCCGCTGTCTGCAAATGCTTTTTCGCTTCGGCCAACTTGCCGCTTCGCACTTTCGCCAAGCCCAACGAAGCCTGTGCTGCCGCCAATGTCGGATCAAGCGTGATGGCTTTTTCCAAGTACTGTTCGCAACTCGTGCGGCTCAAATGCAGCGCCAGATCGCCGAGATAGTATTGCCCTTCGGCTTCGCTCAAAGGCGCGCTTTCCATCGTCGCGTCAAACGTGAATTTGCCATCCGCCGTGTATTGCTGAATCGGATAGCTGCTGCGATTGATGTATTCGCGCAACTCTTTTTCCATCGTGGCGAAATCGGTTTGAAAGGCGGTTTGAAAGGCTTCGCCGATGTTTTTGCCATTGGCGAGCAAGCCCAGATAGTTGATGAATTGCGGTTGCCGCGCGCCTTCGTGGCCGAGCATGAGGTAATGCACGAGCGCCCAAGACTCGGCGTAAAAAATGCTCTTCTTGTCGGATTCGTTATATTCAGCCGAGCCGTGATCTACGGCAAACAAACGCGCGAGTGGCATGAATTTCGTGTCGCGCAACTGATAAATGTGTGAAGCGATGGGCTTGCCAATCGTGGCTTTCTTGTCGCCGTCCGTGACTTCAAACGTGCTGTAAAACTCGGCCAGCCCTTCGTTAAACCACGCAGGCGGCTGATAGGCGTTGTCGTTGAGCAAAGCGTGCGAATATTCATGAAAGATTGTGCGGTAAGGCATCTCGCCCACCATCTCAGCCGTGAGCGCGATGTGGTGCAGGTCTTGCCCTGACTGAAAATATCCGGCGACTTCGCTGACCTTGCCCTGATAGGCGGGCATAAACGGCACAAAGGCTTCGCGGTTTTTGAACACGACCACGCGCAACGGAATGTTGCCCTTGATTTGCGCTTTCGGAAACAACCGCGCAAAGATTTGCCGGAACTGCTCGAACTTCGTCGCAATGCGGCGAATGTCTTTTTCACCGGCATTGCCGACGAGCAAAAAGTTTTTTGATTGCACGCGCGTCCAGCCGTCTTTGGCAGTGGATGAACTGAGCGGCTGGCACCACAAAATTAGCAGCAAGACCAAGGCAATTCGTCGCATAGTGAACCTCCGAAAGCGCAACACATTGGGAACGGAGACCGCTGACGCTTCCCGTTCCGTTCCAAGCTCAGGAGTGTCAACCAAAGCATCTATGACCGCAACTAAGTGATAGACAGAAGTGCGCGTACCAACACGCATTGACAGCCTTTCGCCGCCCGCTAACATGCTGCGCGCTTTGGTCGTTGGCCTTTGCCGATGGCATTTCATAATGCAGTTTTTATTCATACCACTATGTACCTTGCCCTGTTTTTTCAGTTTCTTTTGCAAGTCGCGCCTGACCTTGAGAAATCGAAGGAAGAACTCAAGCGCATCACCAATCCCATTTTGCGACACGGCGGAGCTGACAACATTAGTTATCTGGCTACGCTCGACGGTTTTGATTGGACGGTCATCCTGCTTTATTTCGTCATCCTGACGTTGCTCGCCATTCTTGGCCTTTATCGCGTCAGAATGGTTTATCAATTCTGGCGTTACCGTAACGTCAAGCCTTCGCCCCAGCGCCGCTATGCCGAAAGCGAACTGCCGCGCATCACCGTGCAGTTGCCGCTTTTCAACGAGATGTATGTCATCGAACGCCTGCTGCAATCGGCTTGCGAACTCGATTACCCGCGCCATCTGTTAGACATTCAAGTGCTGGATGATTCCACCGACGAGTCGGTCAAGATCGCCGAAGCTGAAGTCGAAAAATATAAAGCGTTGGGTTACGACATTCACTACATTCACCGTACTGACCGCACTGGCTATAAAGCTGGAGCATTGGAAAACGGACTCAAGACCGCCAAAGGCGAATTGGTCGCGGTCTTTGACGCAGACTTTACGCCGCGCCCTGATTGCTTGCGCAAGATGGTTGATTATTTCAGCGACGAGCAAGTCGGCCTGGTGCAAATGCGTTGGGGACACATCAACGCCGACTTCTCGCTGCTCACGCGCATTCAAGAACTGATGCTCGACGGCCACTTTGTCGTAGAGCAAACCTCGCGCAATCGTTCGGGCGGCTTTTTCAACTTTAACGGTACGGCGGGCATGTGGCGGCGCGCGGCGATTGATTATTCAGGCGGCTGGCAACACGACACGCTCACCGAAGACACCGACCTCAGCTTTCGCGCGCAGTTGATGGGGTGGCGCTTCGTTTATCTCGTAGACGAAGACGTGCCTTCAGAATTGCCAGTTGAGATGAACGCTTTCAAAGCGCAACAACGCCGCTGGGCCAAAGGCCTCGTGCAAGTCGGACTCAAACTCATGCCGCGGCTTTGGAAGAACCCTACGCTGACGTGGCAGCAAAAACTCGAACTGTTCTTTCGCCTGTTCGGCAATTGCGCCGCGCCGCTGATGATCGCGTTGAGCATCTTGCACATTCCCGTGCTGATCGCACGTTTCAATCAGGGAATGTTTCAGATGATTTTGCTCGATTTGCCGCTGATGTTTCTGGCTACGTTTTCGGTGGTGACGTTTTATGGCACGACGATTTTGTACCTGCATCCGAAAGAAAAGTGGCGACTGCTGTTGATCCCCCTAGCGATGGCGATGGGCATCGGGCTTGTTTTCTCGAATACGCGCGCCGTGCTTGAGGCGTTGTTCGGCATTCAGTCGTCGTTCGTGCGCACGCCGAAGTACAAAGTCGAAAAGAGCGGCGATAACTGGGCGAACGTGGCGGCCAAATACCGCCGCAAGAAAGGGTGGCTGCCTGTGCTCGAAGCCGCCTTTGCCCTCTATTTTGTCGTAGCCATTTGGTATGCGTGGCGCAGCAATATCTACGCGACGATTCCTTTTCTGATGCTGTTCCTGCTGGGTTACGGTTATATGGCGGGGATGTCGCTGTTTCAGGGGAGCGCGCGCCGCTTGCTGAATGTATTTCGCCGCTAAACTTTTCGTTTCGCCCAAACGTAATGCCCTCATCCATAAGTGCTTTGTGGATGGGGGCTGCGTGTTTATACTCTGCCCTCATCACGCAAGCGCATCACCATTTACCTTTCAGGAGAGCTTATGTTTTGTCCGAGTTGTGGAACGCAAACTGAAACCGGCATCAAGTTCTGCAAGAAATGCGGCTTGGCGTTGAATCGCATTCGTGGCGTGATGAGCCGCGGTGACGCCCACCAACCCGGTTGGCGCGATTGGGTCAAAGAGGAACTGGAGAAACGCAAAAAATCACCCGAAGAAAAACGCCTCGAAGAAATCAAAGGCGGCGTAATTACGACAGCGGCAGGCATCAGCGTGACGATCTTTTTATACTTTCTGATGAGCGCCATCGCCCATAACGAACCACGCGAAGCCGAAATTGTCAGCAAAATATGGCTGGCAGGACTTGTTCCCACCGTCGTTGGCTTGGCGATACTTTTCAACGGCCTTTTTATTAGCCCCAAAATCGTCGCGCTGAAACGGCGCGAAGCATTGAGTGACCCCGATGCTGACTGGGCGATGTCGGTTAATACCAATTCACTCGACGTGCCTGTCGCCCAAGTCTTGCCTGCTGCTAATTTCGATTACAGCGTGACCGAACACACGACGGCGCGACTCAAAGAAAAGATTCCGATTCCTGCATCCCGCGACACTAATTAACTTTCAGGCTAACTTTCAGGAGGAACCACCCCAATGTTTTGCACCCGTTGCGGAACGAACAACGAACCCAATGTCCGTTTCTGCCGCCAATGTGCTGCGCCGTTTGGAGCGTCGCCTAGCGGTCAGCAAACCGAAACGCCTTATCCCGGTTATCAAGGCACACAGAATCCGGGCTTTCAAGGGCAAACGCCGCCGAATATGGCTGCGCCGATTTACGGGCAGAGTTACCCTAATGCCAGCAACACTTCAGGCGGAGCCAGCGGACGCGCCATCGCGTCGTTAGTGTTAATGATTCTCTCGTTTGTCCTGTGCGGCCCGTTGATGAGCATTCCCGCAATCATTCTCGGCAAGCAGGAAATGGATGCGATCAAGATGGGGCAGGCTCCGCGCGCAGGCGACGGACTGGCGAAAGCAGGTTTTTATGGCGGCATCGTTGCTACCGTAATTTTCTGCGGCGGCGGCTTGCTGTGGATCGCCTTCGTCGGTTTCGCTGGCGCGATGGGCGCACTCGGCCAATAAATGTTCGCAAAGGCTTCCCCTTCAACCACAACTTTTGCGCCCGCTTCGACAGAACGTTTTACGCGCAACGACGCTTTAGGTTACGGCGGCATCGCTATG
>JANNUY010000088.1:0-1184 GCA_031414155.1 Acidobacteriota bacterium | reverse complement strand
TAAAGCTCAAAAAACTCGGCACGCGCAACGATCCTGTGACAATGCCCGATGGTCGCACGGTTTATTACAACGACGACGACATTGACCATTTAGGCAACCGTCGCGTGCGCGCCGTGGGCGAACTGCTGGAAAACCAATTCCGTCTCGGCCTGGTGCGTATGGAACGCGCCATCAAAGAGAAAATGTCCATCCATCAAGAGATGCAAACGGCGATGCCGCGCGACCTCATTAACGCCAAGCCGGTCACGGCAGCGGTGCGTGAGTTCTTCGGTTCTTCGCAATTGTCTCAGTTTATGGATCAGACCAATCCGCTGTCTGAGATTACGCACAAACGCCGCCTGTCGGCGCTTGGCCCAGGCGGTTTGTCGCGCGAGCGTGCGGGATTCGAAGTCCGCGACGTTCACCCGACGCACTACGGCCGCATCTGTCCGATTGAAACGCCGGAAGGCCCGAACATCGGTTTGATTTCGTCGCTGTCGTGCTTCGCGCGCATGAACGAATTCGGCTTTATCGAAGCGCCTTATCGCAAGGTCGAAAGTGGCCGCGCGATTGATTACGTGCGCATCATAAATCCAGGCGATACCGGCTTGAAACCGGGCGATCACTTGCCCGAAGAAGCCGCCGTAAAGGCCAATTCGAAAATGGGCGGCGAGAAGAAGCCGGCTTCGTATGAACCCTGGCCGTTCTATCTGTCGGCTTGGGAAGAGGACAAGTACCTCATCGGTCAAGCCAACATCGAACTCGACAAGAACGGCAAGCTGCTCGGCGAGCGCGTCAACGCGCGCAAGGCCGGTGAGTTCCTGTTAGCGAAACCCGAAGAAGTTCAGTTTATGGACGTGTCGCCGAAACAGCTTGTTTCGGTCGCGGCGAGCTTGATTCCCTTCCTCGAAAACGATGACGCTAACCGCGCGTTGATGGGTTCGAACATGCAACGCCAGGCTGTGCCATTGCTGCGCGCTGAAGCGCCGCTGGTCGGCACGGGCATGGAAAAAGTCACGGCGCAGGATTCCGGCGCGGTCGTCGTCGCACGCCGCGACGGCATCGTGGACACGGTGGACAGTGAACGGATCATCATCAAAGCCGACCACAACGTGGACGGCACGCTGTCGCGCGAAGTGACGGCGGACATTTATCCGCTCATCAAGTTCAAACGTTCAAACCAAAACACTTGCATCAACCAGAAG
>JANNUY010000087.1:0-6007 GCA_031414155.1 Acidobacteriota bacterium | reverse complement strand
TCGGCGCTCACCGGCGACGTGCCTTGAAATTGCGTTACGCTTTGTTTGCTCAACACCGCGCCGTCGGCTTGCTGCATGCGCAACAGCCAATCCAACTCCCACTTGATTTCATCGAGCAAGTCCGGCACGCCGTTGCCTGATTCCGGCAAGCCATAATCGTCTGTGAACAGCGCCGCGTTGTTGCGATAAGCGAAAAGCAGATTTTGCAGGGTGCCGGTCGTGAAAGTGACGTACTTATTGAAATCGCCCGCGTCGTGCCATCCGCCGCTCAAGTCTTTTTCGGTACTTGCATCGTTTTGCGCGCTGATGAGTCGCGTACGCCGGTCAGTTAAATGGCACGCGAGGTCGCTCCATTTCGCATCGGTGAAAGGCGCGGTCTTCTCAGTGCCGCAGCGTTGGTGATAGAACATTCGCACCGCAGTTTTGATTACGTCGCGGTAAACGTCGCGGCTGATTTTGAAGACGAACGAACGCGCGTCATTCGTCGGGTCATAAACGTAATACTCGCCCTCGCAGGTCAACGCAGTGAAATCGAACCACCACACCTTATCGCCCGATTGATCGTGCGTCGCGCTGTCTTTCCACGCTGTGGGCGCAGCCGTTAGAACCAATTCGTTCGTCATCCAGCGCCGCACTTCGAGCCGCGCGCCGGGCGTATAAGCCAAGTCACCGTTGAATCCGGTTTGCGGATCGCTGATGACCGCGACTTTGCGCATACCGGGCAAGTAACCGAATTGATCTATGGCAATGCGTTCGGTGGGTTGACCGGGCGGTGTGGCAAGGGCGAAGAAGGGAAGGCAAGCGAGCAAAAGAAAAGCGCGAATCATCTTCATCGGATTCCTATCGGGATCAAATTCCCATCGGGGGATAGGTTGCGGGTTAAGCGGCGTTGGCGGCAAGCTGACGCGCAAAAGGATTGCGGCTGAAAACCCGCTCCAGCATTGGCTCGAAATGTTCGAGCGGCAACGTTTCATATGCCGGATCGAAAGCCGTTTGATCCCATTCGTCAGTGAACTGTTCGGCCAGCGCGTACCACGGCTCATTTGCGTATTGCGCGCGCGCGTTCGCGTCCTTGCCCATCAGCGCGTAGTAATGCCGTCCCTGAAAATCCTGATGCGTGCGGATGATGTGATAGGTCGTCTCTGAGACGTAAGGCCGCAACATCTCAGCCGCAATGGCCGGATGATTGGCGACCGAAATGACTTTGCCGATGTCGTGGCAAAGCGCGGCAACGATGAGTTCTTCGCTCGCTCCCGCGCGTTCGGCCCGCGTCGCCGTTTGCAATCCGTGTTGCAATTGATTGATGGCGAACCCGTCAGTTTGTTCGGCTAGTTGCAACAACATCGCCTTGATCGTGGCAGGCATCGCGGCTTGCCTGACGGCGACTTCTTTGCCGATCTGCATCCAGTCGGCGGTGCTGCTTTTGTCCATGCGAGTGAATGACATGATTGCTCCTTTTTAGTTACGCACGCGCCATCGCGTGCTGGCTTGGCAATTGACGCATTAGGTGACAGCGATTTCCTTTGGCCTTTCTTCGTCCGTCGCCGAGATTGCACGCGAAGGCGCGTGCGCACCCAGGTTTTTACTTCGGAAAATTCGCGTGGGCTTTCACTTCTTCGATCTGTTGGTTGTGGCGGAAGTTATGCAACGGAATGTAAACCAGCCACTGATAGGCGCTCAGTGTATTGAACACCGGGAAAATATGATCGGTCGTATGCGAGTTCAATTCAGCTTTGGTTTCCGTCGTGAACTTACGTGTCTTGGCGCGGGCTTCTTTGAGTTTCGCCATCAGTTCGACGCGCGCGAGTTTGCCTGAAGGCACGATGGCTTCGGGCGCTTGGGCTTTGCCTTGCCGCTTAACCATGACGCGTTCGATGAAATCGGTTTTGCCTTTGGTTTTTTCCACCCAGTCTTCGCGGACGGGCGCGGCCAATGCTTTTTCGACCTGACCGAACAATAAGCCTTCGGCCATCATGATGTGTTCGACGCATTCGCCGACTGACCATTTTTCCGGCGCAGATTTGAATGACCATTGCGCGTCGCTCAGTTTTTCTACGGCGGCGATAGTTTGGGCGTATGACTCATCCAGCCACTTCAATGCTTTCGCGCGATCTTCATCAGACATTTTGGGATTGGGTGCGGGCGTTGATGTTTGTGCCAGCGCGGTGAAGCCAGCCGTAACAAGCAAGGTAAAGGTGAATAAAATCCGGCGACTGATTGATAGTTGAATCATAAAACTCTCGTTGTTAGGTAGGGCAGGTTACTAACCTGCCCTACCAGTTTGGGTTATTTGTTGTAAGCGATGCGATAGACGAATCCTTTGTTGTCGTCTGAAACATAGAGCGCACCATCTGCACCCGTAACAATGCCAGCCGGGCGCCCCAGCACCTGTCCGCCTGACACGAAGCCGGTGACGAAATCTTCCAGCCCGGTGATCTTGCCATCCTTAAAAACTACGCGGGCGACGCGACCGGGGATGCGCTCTTTTTTGTAGTTTCCGCCGGAACCATGCAACACCAGCAACAGTGCGCCACGATAAGGCGCGGGGAAGGCTTTACCGGTGTAATGGCGCATATCAATTGGCGACGAATGCGACGGAATCTCAAACGCGGGCGGCGTGGCTTCGCTGGCCTTGAGCGAGCCTTTTGCGTCGGCCAACCCGGTATTCACTTGGTTGTTGCCGAAAAAGTAAGGGAAGCCGTAATGCTTGCCGTTTTCGACGCGATTGATTTCGTCGGGCGGATTGTCGTCGCCGAGTCCGTCTTGCCCCATGTCATTTGCCCACAGCACACCCTTTGAATCGAAATCAAAGCCGATGGCGTTGCGCAAACCTTTGGCGAAAGTGCGTCCGCCGGTTCCGTCTTCGTTGTAAACCATAATCGTCGTGCGACGTGCGTCGGCTTCTTCGCAGATATTGCAGGATGAGCCGATAGAGACATAGAACTTGCCCTTCTTGTCGAACGCGATGGTGCGTGTCCAGTGCGAAGTGGTCGAGACCGGCAGGTCAATGAATTTCTCCGGCGTGCCTTCAACTTTGCCGTTGGCGTATTTCACGCGCACGACCGACGGGTTCGTAGCGACATACATATAGCCTTTGCGAAAGGCGATGTGGTGCGGGCGTGTGAGGCCGCTGACGATGACGTCAACGCTGTCGGCTTTGCCGTCTTTGTTTTTGTCAGGCAGGGCGACGACATCGCCTTTGCCTTGACGGGCGACCATGACTACACCGTCAGGTGCGACGGCCATCAAACGTCCGCCGGTCACCTCTGACGCGAAGACGGAGGCCGTGAATCCAGCCGGAACTTTTAACTCCGCCGGTTTGGCGGGCGGTGCGGGCGCGGCGGGTTGGGTTTGTGCCAACGCTGCGACACACAGCGACAATAAACAAAGGGCAAGCCGAAAGCAGAATGCGGTCACGAGAAAAACTCCTTGGTTGTTAGTGGAAATACGTTTTGGTTGAACGCGCGCAGCGTAACAGTGAATGGCGGAAGACTCAATGTTGAAAGAGGAACTGACTGATAGGAGTTATGGGAGTAATAAGAGCTATGGGGCAAACACAACAATTCTTTTTTTTTGCCCCATAGCTATTATAACTCCCACCACTTCCATTGATCACTAACCCGGCAACTCGCGCGCTTCGCATACGACGCGGAAACCCACCAGCGGGTCGCGTTGATCTGGCTGGTGATTGCTGCGGGTGGCGCTGCGGCAATAGTTAGGCAGGCTTTTACGCGAGCCGCCGCGCAAGACGCGCGAAGTCCCTTTGGTGGGGCCATTGGGGTTCACCTTGGGGCTTTGCAGATAATACATCTGATCGTACCAGTCGAGGCACCATTCCCAGACGTTGCCGTGCATGTCGCACAAGCCCCAACCATTAGGTTTCTTTTCGCCGACCGGATGAGTGTTGTTGCCTGCGTTGGTCAAGCTCCAACCATACTGATTCAGCATGTCTTCATCATCACCGTAGCTGTAAAGCGTCATTGAGCCGGCGCGGCAGGCATATTCCCACTCGGCTTCGGTGGGCAGGCGATAGATGCGTCCGGTGGCGATGGTGAGACGGCGACAAAACTCTACGGCATCGTCCCAAGTGACGGTTTCGACCGGATGCGAGTCTTCGAGATGGCTGCTCGGATTGGTGCGCATCACCGCGCGATATTGCTTTTGCGTGACCGGATAGCGTCCGATGTAAAGCGGCGAAATCGCAATTTTGTGTTGCGGGAATTCGTCGGCGTAACCGCGCTTTTCGGGCGAACCCATCATGAATTCGCCACCCGGTATCGCATGCATTTCAAGCCTGACGCCAAAGCCGATGACTTCGGTGAAAGAGCGCAGGCCAGAAGCCGCAGCGGTTGCCAAGAGATTTGCTCCGTGGTTAGGATCAACGCTCGGTAACTTAACGTCTTCTTCTTCCCGCGACTTTTCTTTTTTCTGATTGACGATGATATTGCGCGGCTTATCGAGATTGTCAGCCGCTTTGCGCGCGCGCCGCAACGAGTCGCTATCGAACGAACGATAAGCCGGCGGAGGCGGAGGCGGAGGCGCTTTGACCTGTGCGATTTCCGGCATGGCTACGCGCTGTTCAACTTTGGGGGCGGGCTGAACTGGCGGGCGAGCTTGAATCTCTACGCGGGCTTCAGCGTGTCCGTTGGCCGTGTCTTTGCCATTGTCGAAATGTTCGATGACGACAATGCTGGTCGGACGGAACGCTTCCGGTTTAGTCTGTTTCTCGACGACTTCTTTGCCTGACGATGGCGTATCCGCTGTCACCTCTACTTCAACGAACGCTTGCGGCTCGTTGCGCTCAACTCTCTCAGCTTGATTTTCAGCAGGTGCCGATATTTTGGGTTCGACCTTAGGCTCGACTGGGGCAACGGGTTGTCCTGCAACGACTGGCCGGTTAGCTGGAAGAGGCGCTGCTGCCTCTGACGAATGTCCATTGCCATTGCCGTTATTGCCATTGCCATTTTTGGGCGCAACGAAGACGGGGCCGTGTTTGCCGGTTTTTACCGGCGCGAAGGCCATGGCGAAATGGCTTCCCGTTTCTACGGCAGGCTTGCCGTTTTGCGGTTTAACCGGTGCGGCTTCAGCAACGGCCACGCGCGCGGCGGGCTTTTCATCCACCTGGGTTTGCTGCCCGATGGTGTTGACGACGGACGCGACGTTGACGATGGCAGGCGCAGGTTGCGGTTTTGACGTAACGGGAGCATTTGCGTGTTTGATGGATATAGGTTTCTCGACCACTGGAGTTTGCGTCACCGGCTTGGCGGTCGCAGGCGGAACGCTGGTCACTGGCCCGGCCTTTTTTTGTGAAGGCGCGCTTTTCACCAAACCGGCGCGGGCTTGGCGCAACATATCGCGCATCACGGCAGCCGTTTGTGGTCGTTCGTTTTGATTCAGCGAACAGGCGCGATGAATGGCGTCAGAGATGACCTCAGGGATTAGCGGATTGACGTCGCGCACGGCGCGTAACGGGTCAGGTTGGGCGCTCAACGTTTCAATTGCGCGCGAGACCGCATCTGGCGGCATCTGTCCCGTCAACAAACAATGCATCGTGACGGCGAGCGAATAAATATCGCTGCGCGCATCGGTTCCGCTGCCGCGCATTTGTTCGAGCGGCGCGTAATTCGGCGTATAGCCCTGAATGCTCACGCCCAAAGTCATGCCGCCGACCGAACCTTTAGCTAGGCCGAAATCCAGCAGAATGATCTGGCCGTTAGGCATCAGCTTCAGATTTTGCGGTTTGATGTCGCGGTGGATGATCGGCGGTTCATGGGTGTGCAGGTAATGCAGCGCCTCGAGCAGTTGTTCGTACCAGTCCAGCACTTGATCCATCGGGAATGGGCCATCGCCGCGCTCGATGCGCATCGAAAGCAGTTCGCTAAGGTCTTTGCCCGGAATGAATTCCATGACAAAGAACTGGCTCTGGTCCTCGGTCAAAAAGTAATCAATCACGCGCGGCAGCGCATTATGACGCAAGCCATAAAGTAGTCGGGCTTCACGCTCAAAG
>JANNUY010000086.1:0-8895 GCA_031414155.1 Acidobacteriota bacterium | reverse complement strand
CCGCACGCTAGTTTGAAAGACGCCGACGGCAATCCGGTTTACGAAACTTCAGTGCTGCTCACACAAGACACCGCCAATCGCAGGCGCGGCGACCGCGTGACGTTGTTGCTTTCGGCTTTTGCCGCAGCAGGCGCGACGGGGAAAGAATATGCGGTGTGGCTGGGCGCGCCGCTCGGCACGTTGTCGTCTTGAAGCAAAGGAAATCCGTCTATGGCAGCAAAAGACCTGTTTCATCCGCACGTTCGACACGCGCTGGAAAAGGACGGCTGGACGATTACCCATGACCCGCTTACGCTTCCGTGGGGCAGCGCATCGGTTCAGGTTGATCTCGGCGCAGAAAAAGTCATTGCGGCAGAAAAAGGCGCACGCAAAATTGCCATTGAAGTGAAAAGTTTTTTGCGCAGTTCGCGTACCGAAGATTTAGAAGACGCGATGGGACAACTGGTGCTTTATCGCCACTTGCTGCGTCGTGCCCCCGTTCAACGTGAACTATTTCTAGCAGTGCGGAAAGACGTATACGAGAGCTTCATCGCCTTACCGCACGTTACGGAATTTTTGCAGGCTGAACGAGTCAACTTGTTGATATTTAATCCGCAAACCGAGGAGGTTACGCAATGGATCGAATGGAACAATATCGCGACACAATAGAACGATTGCTCACGCAACATGTAGGCGAGTTGAAAGACTATCCAGAGTTGCGTGACAAGACGGTTTTTGATCGTCGCTCTGACAGTTATCTATTGATCCGCGAAGGCTGGAATAATGGCAGCCGCGTTCATTCACTCATTGTTCACCTGGAAATCCGTGACGGAAAAATCTGGGTGCAAGAAGATTGGATTGAACACGGCATTTCTGCCGAACTCGAAGAAGCAGGCGTGCTGAAATCAGACATTGTATTAGGATTTCAACCGCCTTATGTCAGACCTTTCACTCAATATGCTGCGGCGTGACGCGCAGCGAACTTTCAACTCTTTCGCCACCCCTGAGACGCCCATGAAACATTCTTTTTTTCTCTCACTCGCACTCGTTTGCACCTTGAGTCTCACCGCTTTTGCGCAAACGCCTGCCGCTCAAACGGCTCCGGCTGCACCTGCACCCGATTCCGCTGAAGCGTTGCAAAAACGCCTCGATGCACTGCAAACCCGTATGCAAGACTGGCCGAATCTCAAACGTTACCGCGAAGCCAACATGACGGTCGCTGCGCCTGCCAAAGGGGAAAACCGCGTCGTATTTTTTGGCGATTCGATCACCGACGGCTGGAAGATTGCTGAATACTTTCCTGGCAAGCCTTACGTCAATCGAGGCATCGGCGGACAAACGACGCCGCAAATGTTGATTCGCATGCGCCTTGACGTGGTCGCTCATCAACCCAAAGTCGTACTCTTGCTGGCGGGTACGAACGACATCGCGGGCAACACCGGGCCGATGACCAATGAAGCGATTCAGGAAAATTACGCTGCGATTGCCCAACTCGCCCAAGCCAATGGCATTAAGATAATTTTCGCGTCGGTCTTGCCGGTACACGATTACAACCCGCAGCGCCCCATGACCAAAGGCCGTCCGCCCGAACGCATCCTCGCGCTCAACAACTGGCTCAAGGCTTATTGCCAAAAGAACGGACACCTTTATCTCGATTACTTCAGCAAAATGGTAGACGACAAAGGCTTTCTCAAAGCCGAACTCGCCAACGACGGGCTGCACCCGAACGCGGAAGGTTACAAAATCATGGCTCCGCTGGCTGAAGCGGCGATTGCGCAAGCCCTTAAATAAAAGTGCTGAGTGCTGAGTACCGAGTGCTGAGTGGGACGGCGTTCTTCCTCAGCACCCAGCACTCAGCACTCAGCACTCAGCACTTTAGAGATGCACAAAATCACAGTCATTCGCGGCGATGGCGTAGGCCCTGAAATCAGCGATGCCGCCGTGCGCGTGATCGAAGCCACTGGCGTCAAGTGCGAGTGGGATTACGTCACTGTCGGTCGTCAGGCAGAGATCGAAAGTGGCGCGCCGCTGCCAGTTGAGACCTTGCGCAAGTTGCGGCAAAGCGCCGTCGTATTGAAGGCTCCGCTCGTCATCGAAAAGCTCGGCCACAAAGTCGTCATCGAACAAGACGACGGCACGCAACGCATTTATTCCAACGCGAACACGGCCTTGCGCCTTGAGTTGGGCGCTTTCGTCGGCGTGCGTCCCGTGCGCGCCTACGAGGGCGTACACGCGCATACGCCCAAACTTGATGTAGTCATCATCCGCGAACTGACCGAAGACATTTACAGCGGCTACGAACATCAGGTCGGCCCGGATGCGGCGGAAGCGATCAAGATCACTACGCGGGCGGCCTCGGCGCGGGCGGCGCGCTTTGCGTTCGATTACGCACGCAAGACGCATCGCAACCACGTCAGCGTGATTCACAAAGCGAACGTGCTGCAATTGACTGATGGATTGTTTCTGCGCGCGGCGCAAGAGGTCGCGTGGGAATACGACGACATTGTGCTGGATGACGCGATGGTGGACGCCTGCGCTTATCAACTTGCCTGTTTACCCGAACGCTGGGACGTGTTGCTGATGCCCAATCAATATGGCGACATTTTGTCTGACTTGTGCGCAGGGCTGGTGGGCAGTTTCGGGCTCGCGCCGGGCGCGTGCTTTGGCGAAAGCTGTGCGATTTTTGAGGCCGCGCACGGCGCTGCGCCTGACTTGGCGGGCAAGAATATTGTGAACCCGACGGCGTTGATTCTTTCGAGCGCGCTGATGCTCGAACACCTCAACGAACCAGAAGCCGCCCGCCGCATTCGCGCGTCGGTCAAAACCGTATTGCAACAAGGCCGCACCCTTACGCCGGACTTGGGCGGGACGGCGAAAACTTCAGCGATGACCAACGTCATCATTGACCATTTGTGAATCGGTAATCAGCGATAAGCTGTGTCATGCAATCAGCACTCATCAAATCCACCGCTTTACGGCCCGCTGCCTTATTACCTGGCGACACCGTCGCCATTGTTGCGCCTGCCAGCAATCTCAAGCGCGATTACCTCGAACGCGGCGTCGCTGAACTCGCGCGGTTGGGATTCAAGGCCAAATACGCCAAAAACATTTGCGACCAGGCGCGTTACACAGCAGGCAGCGACGCACGGCGTGCGCGCGAATTACACACAGCTTTTACCGACCCTGAAGTCAAAGCCGTATGGGCTGCGCGTGGCGGTTACGGTGCAATGCGGCTGTTCGGGTTGCTGGATGAATCCATTTTGCGCGCGCATCCGAAAATCTTTATCGGTTACAGCGATATGACGGCATTGCATCTTTACCTGATGCGACGTTGCAGATGGGTCGTGTTTCACGGCCCGATGGCGGCGAAAGATTTAGCGGGCGGCGTGACCTGTTATGACGAACGAACCTTGCTGGCCGCGCTCACGCAAGCCAAGCCGATGGGCGAAATTCGCCACGACCAGTTCGAAATTTTGCACGCGGGCGCACCAGTCACAGGCCGTTTGGTCGGCGGATGCCTTTCGTTGATTGCGGCCTTGATGGGCACACCTGATGAACTCGACACGCGCGATAGCATTTTGTTTTTAGAAGACACCGGCACGAAGCCTTACGCGCTTGATCGTATGCTGCAACAACTCAAACTAGCGGGAAAATTCGATAGCGTGCGTGGCATCGTGTTTGGCGAAATGACTGATTGCGCGCAACACGCGGCACAGGGTTACACGTTGCAGGAAGTGCTGGCGGAACTCACGGCTGACCTAAACTTACCCGTGCTGTTTGGCTTGCCGAGCGGACATAGTTCGATAGGGAATCTGACACTGCCTTTGGGGGTGAGCGCCACGTTGGATGCGCAACGCTGCGCACTCACGATTGAAGAAGCCGCCGTGTCATAAAGAAAAAGCCTTACAGGTTGTAGCCGCAGCTAATCTCGTTTGCTAAGATACGTGCTTCGTTCAACTCAATTGAACGAAGCGAAATCATCTAAAACACATTCGAGGAAACATCATGTCAGAACAAGTCACACGTACTTTTGCCATCATCAAGCCTGACGCAGTGCGCGCGGGCAACGCAGGCAACATTATTCAACGCATCAACGAACACGGTTTCAAAATCGTAGCGATGAAGCTCATTCACATGTCCAAGCCCGTCGCCGAAGGCTTTTATGCGGTACACAGCGCGCGCCCGTTTTTCGGTGAACTGGTTGAATTTATGACCAGCGGGCCGAGCGTCGTGCTGGGTTTAGAGAAAGTGAATGCGCAACCCGCGTGGCGCGATTTGATGGGGCCGACCGATGCCACCAAAGCGCCTAAGGGGACGATTCGCGGCGATTTCGGCACCAGCATGGGCGAGAACGCCACACACGGTTCTGACTCGCCGGAAAACGCGCAGATTGAATTGAGCTATTTTTTCAATGCGACTGAGTTCGTCTAAACCGGGACATATTGAGTGAACCATCAGGCAGGACGCGAAGCTCATTTGAGAGCTTGCGCATCCTGCCTTTTTCATAGAACGAAAAGGGAAAAGGACATGGCTTACGCAGACTTGCGCGAATTCATTCGCGCATTGGAACGCAACGATGAATTGGTACGCATCAAGACGCCGGTTTCGAGCGATCAGGAAATCACCGAAATCACCGACCGCGTATCAAAATCCAAAGACCACAACAAAGCCCTGCTGTTTGAAAACGTAGACGGCGGCAAAATTCCGGTACTCATCAACGCCTTTGGCAGCAAGCGGCGCATGGCGCTCGCGCTCGACACCGACAGCGTTGACGACGTGGCCGAACGTCTCACGGAATGGCTTGATTTCAAATCGCCGACGGGCTTGCTGGCGAAGGTGAAGATGCTGCCCAAACTCGCCGAACTCGGAAAGTACTTTCCCAAAGAGGTCAAAACCGGCCCGTGTCAGGAAGTCGTCAAACGCCAAGGCGAATTCAATTTGCTCGACTTGCCGATTCTGAAATGTTGGGAGGCCGATGGCGGACGTTTCATCACGTTCCCGATGGTGTTCACTAAAAATCCGCGCACGGGCGCACGCAACGTCGGGATGTATCGCATGCAGGTTTACGACGAATGCACGACCGGCATGCATTGGCAGATTCATAAACACGGTGCGGCGCATCATCGCGATCTCGAAAAGAAAGGTGTCGAACGCATGGAAGTCGCCGTCGCGATTGGCGGCGACCCGATGACGACGTTTGCCGCGACATTGCCGCTGCCGGACGATTTGGATGAAATGATTTTCGCCAGCTTCATCCGCGAAAAACCCATCGAAATGGTCAAATGTGTTTCGGTTGATTTAGAAGTCCCCGCGACGGCGGAGTTTGTGTTGGAAGGTTATGTTGATCCGTCAGAGCGCCGCATCGAAGGGCCTTTCGGCGATCACACGGGGTTTTATACGCTCGAAGAACCTTATCCCGTCTTTCACGTCACGACCGTCACGCATCGTCGTAATCCGATCTATCAAGCCACCATCGTAGGCCAACCGCCGATGGAAGATTGTTATATGGGCTGGGCGATTACGCGCATTACCTTTCCCGTGCTCAAACGGCAATTCCCTGAAATCGTAGACATGTGTTTGCCGTTCGAGGGCGTCTTTCACAACCTGATGCTGATCTCGATTCGCAAGCAATACCCCGGACACGCGCGCAAAATCATGAATGCGATTTGGGGACTCGGCCAGGCGATGTTCACCAAGTGCATCGTCATCGTGGATGAAGACGTGGACGTGCAAAATTACAGCGAAGTCGTGTGGAAGGTCTTCAACAACATTGACCCCGAACGCGACATTCAATTCATGATGGGGCCGATTGACGTACTCGACCACGCTGCGCGCGAGATGGGTTACGGCTCAAAGATGGGCGTTGACGCAACGCGCAAGTGGAAGGCCGAAGGATTCACGCGCCGTTGGCCGAAAGAGAATCAAACCAGCGACGAAGTGAAACGCAGCGTGGATGCAAAATGGAAGAAGCTGGGAATTGCCTGAAAATCGTTTGGAGTTAGCTGTGAAGGCATTCAAATTCTCGTAGCGGAAATTCGTTTTTTTGGAATTGTGCTAAGCGATATAGAAAAAAAAAGTTCTTACGTACAACGAGAACCAGTCAAGGGCTTGCCGGAATAACATTTGCCTACATAAAATACTCAAACGTATTCAACATCATTCCATAAACCTTCAACGGGATGTGCGTTCAAGTCGGGCACAGCTTGTTAAGCGACAAAGGAAATAAGGATCACCATCATGAAAAGAAAAACGTGGCTGCTCACATTGCAAGCCTTATTATTGGTCATGGCTTGTAGCCTGACAGTATGGCTGCAAACTGCAACTGGACGCATTGTCGGCACCGTACAAGACGAAAACGGCGCAGTGATTCCTAACGCGACGATCACCGCGCGCAACGACGCTACTGGCATTAACTATAAAACTGCCGCAGGCGAAACGGGGAACTATAGCTTTGAAGCCTTGTTGCCCGGCACTTATTCGCTGACGGCTGAAGCCGCCAGTTTCAAAAAGTACACCACGACAAACAACGTCCTAACAGCTAACGATACTGTTACCATTAAGCTGATTTTGACCGCAGGCAGCGTCAATGAGGTTGTGCAGGTCGAAGGGACGTACGAACGGGTTCAGACCAATCAGTCGGGCAACCTCGGCAATATCGTGAACCAGAAAACCTTAACCAGCTTGCCGCTGAACGGACGCAATCCGCTGGCGCTCGTGTTATTGCAACCGGGTGTGGTGGACGGTGCGAATACCGGTGGCGGTACGCACATCTTCGGCGCACGTGATCGCGCGATCAATACGACACTGGATGGCATTGATGCGAATGAAACTTCGGCCAGCACGGCTACGAGTACGCCGATTCGCACCAACCCCGATTCGTTGCAGGAATATCGGGTCGTTACCTCAAACCCTGATGCCAGCTTTGGTCGGAACAGCGGTGCGCAGGTGGCGTTGGTAACGCGCTCTGGTACGAATGACTTTCACGGCACGATATTCGAGTTTCACCGCAATCGCGTACTCAACGCGAACGAATGGGAATTGAATCGTCAGAAGTTTTTGGCAAGCAATGCTGCTACCTGCCCCGGCCCGCGTTGTTCTTTCAATCGCCGCTTCCTGTTGCGCAACCAGTTTGGCGGCAGCATTGGTGGCCCGATCATCAAGAACAAATTGTTTTTCTTCTTTAACACCCAGATTCAGCGCCAAGTCCAAACGCTAGAGCAAACCAACACGGTTTATACGGCAACGGCGCGACAGGGCATCTTCCGCTATGTGTCTGGCGGGCGTAATTTTCCGGCAGGATCGGCTACGCCCTCAGTGGACGGCTCAGGCAACCCGGTCGCTGGACTGACGATTGCTACTTACAACGCGGTGACCAACGATCCTCGCAATCTTGGGCTTGATCCAACTATCCAAACCATTTATGGCTTAACCCCGTTGCCCAATCGTTTCGACGTAGGCGATGGCTTGAATACCGCAGGCTATACATGGCTGGCAACGCGCACTGATCCGCAGCGTGATTTCAGTACCAAAATTGACTTCACGCTGAATGAACGCAACAGCTTTTTTGGCCGCTACTCGTGGGGACAACAAGACACTGTGGGCGACACGACCAACAGTGGTGCAGCGCGTTTCCCCGGTTTACCCGCGACGGTGGCGACTTTCCGTACACCCAAGAATCTAGCGCTCGGCTGGCGTACTACTATCAATGCCACCACGACGAACGAACTGATTGCAGGCGGTAATAAGTTTTTATTCGATTTTGCGGTTCCTACCAATCTTGATTCGCGCACCACGCCGATTATCACGACGGGCGGTTTAACCGACCCGCTGTCGAATTCTTTCGGCAATCAGCGCGAACTGACCACTTATCAAATCGTAGACAACTTGACCCACGCGCGGGGCGCACACACCTTCCGTACCGGTATCAACTTCCGTTTGCAGCGACATTACGACGTGCGCGGTTCAGTGGCGGGCTTGGATGTAAACCCTCGTTACCTGATTGGCGGCGCGGTGGATGTAACTACGTTCAGATTGCCGACTTTGTGCAGCGCCACCGTTACGACCAATTGCATGAATGCCAATGACCGTACGGCAACGAGTGCGCTTATTAATAATTCGTTGGGCAAGCTCAACCGCGTAGACGTTGGCTTGGTGGCACAAGGCAGTGGCTATGGCCCCCCAGGCACTCCGTTTTTGTTTGACGCATGGTTCCCAGAATACGACTTCTACTTTCAGGACGATTGGAAGATCAAATCAAATCTGACGCTCAATCTTGGTTTGCGTTACGAGCCGAAACCGAAACCGTTCACGCGCGGTGTCAACGAAATTTTCGTTCCAAGTTCGCCCTTTATTGCGGGGGCGGCTCCTCTGAACAATTTGCGCTATGAGAAAAACGATCTCTATAAAAGCGATCTGAATAATTTTGGGCCTGCGATTGGCGTGGCTTGGGATCCTTTCAAAGACGGCAAAACGGCGGTACGCGGCAACTTCCGTATTGCGTATGACCGCATCTCAACCTTCCTGCCTTCGTCAGCCGTATTCCCGAACGTGCCAGGCATCACGTTGGGTGTTATCAACACGGTCATCGGACAAACTGACACGCGCTTGCGTAGCGGCATTCCGTCATTGGCCGCGCCTGCCGGTTCGACACCGACCTCGAATGCAACCCCGGTTTATCCAGGCAACCTCTTACAGGAATTGCTTGACCCTGCTTTCGTCACGCCGAAAACCTATATGTGGTCGCTGAGCTTGCAGCGCGATTTAGGCAAAGGCTTTGTGGTTGATGCTCAATACATCGGACGCGCAGGCCGCAATCTGATTGGTGGCTATGAACGCAATCAGGTTGAATTGGTGAAGAACGGTTTCCTTGATGCTTTCAAAACAGCGAAGGGCGGCGGTGAAAGCACGTTGCTGAAT
>JANNUY010000085.1:0-5382 GCA_031414155.1 Acidobacteriota bacterium | reverse complement strand
ACGCCGAGCTTCACTGATTTGTCTTGTTGCAGGAGGCTCAGGGCGAGGCGTCGTACCAAGCCGAGATTCTCTGCGGCGTAGCCCGTACGCACGCGACTGTGGTCTTCACGAAAAGCGACATCCAGAATCCAGTGACAGGAGTTTTCAATGCGCCAGTGCGCGCGCGTCGCGAAAGCCAATTGTGACGCATCCGGTGCGAGGCTGCTCAAGTAATAACGTACGGCGACCGTCGGCTCTTTGCCGGGTAGTTCTCGCGTTGCTTCAATCTTGCCGAGACTGCACAGCTTGGACCAGTCGGTGAAACCCGGCAGCCAGTCGACGGCGGGAATGCTCCAGTAACGGCGCGTTTCAATGCGCCCGTGATCACCGTCTACGGTGGTCAGCGTGGTACACGGCACGTTAGCGGTGCGATTTTCTTGCACTGCGGCGAACAAGTCGGCGACTGCTTTGAACAAGGTTTCCTGATTGCCTTTGAGCGCACAGACATAGTCGGCTTCCTGGCGCACAATCTCTGCGACGGTTTCTTTTTGCGTATTCAAAGCATCTACCGTCACGATGCAGCCCTTGAGCGCCAGCAAGCGCAGCAGTTCCGGTACGGCGGTGATTTCGTTGGAACCTTCCGTCACTTTGACTTGTCCGAGCGTCAAGCGATTGGTCGTGGCCCACGCACTCACCAGTTCAATGGCGCGTTGCCCGCGCCCACGATCGTGCGAACGCTTCAGCGTTTTGCCGTCAATCGGCACGACCGTACCGGTGGTGAGCGTGGCTACGCGTTGTACCCATTGTTGAAAACAGCGTTGAAACGCCTGCGGTTTAATGCGCGCAAACACGCGCCCAAACGTATCGTGCGAAGGAATCCCGTGTTTTAAGGTGAGGAAGGTTTTGAGCCATTCCTCATTATCACGACCAAATTCGACGATGCCGGGGAAATCATCTGCTCCGCAGATGACTCCCAAAATAGCCACCGTAACAATATCAATGAGCAGATGATCAATTTTGTGCGCTTGTCGTGGATCAGGTAACGACGCAAAGTCTGCCACCAGACCTACTGTGACCGTCGGGTTCGTCTCCAAGTTGAAATGCCTCCTTCATCGCAGTGATGAAGGCAGTTCAAACTACAACGCCGCCGATTTGTAAAGGCAATCGCTGCAAAAGTTATGATGCGTTTCCCCTAGTATGTCGCCCTCTACTACTCGCAATACGATAAGTACATATTGACAAACAATAAATATCTAATGTAAAACGGAAATATCAACGATTCATTAAAACCATTCTCCATACAGGAATAAGCATTATGAAACGAAGCTCAACGATATTTCTTCAAATAGTAATCGTACTCATCGGTATCGGCGCTCTTGCCCTTATGCTCTGGGAACCTCACCTTGAGGGCAGGAATGCGCATGCCACGCCCTTTGAGATTTACTTCAAAGACCCATTCCTGGCGTATGCCTACACGGCGTCTATTGCTTTTTTTGTCGCGCTCTATCAAGCCTTCAAGCTGTTGGGTTACATCGGAGCCAATCAGGTATTTTCGCAACGCTCTGTGAAAGCCTTGCGGACAATAAAATACTGCGCGCTCGCACTTATCGCTTTTATTGTGGGAGCAGAAGCTTTCTTCTTTGTCATTCAGCGCGGTAAAGAGGACATTGCGGGCGGTGTGATGATTGGCCTTTTTATGATTTTTGTCTCTGCCGTAGCCGCCACTGCCGCAGCCGTGTTTGAGCGACTTTTACAAAGTGCCGTAGAGATAAAATCCGAAAACGACTTAACGGTATAAGGAGACCAGCATGGCAATCATCATTAACATAGACGTCATGTTGGCGAAACGGAAAATGAGCGTCACTGAGCTTACCGAGAAAGTCGGCATAACGATGGCGAATATTTCCGTCCTGAAAAACGGCAAAGCCAAAGCGATCCGACTATCAACCCTGGAGGCGATTTGCAAAGCCTTAGAGTGTCAGCCTGGAGATATTTTGGAATACAAAGAAGACCTTCCTTAGTGCGGAAGCGCGAATCGTTGGCGCTTCGCCGATAATCAATGCGACCAATTCAGCCTTCATACTGAAAGCCCAGGCCAATGCTGCCAGATCGCTCGATGACCGCATATTTATTGATCAGAACCAAACTGTATGACCAGTAATACTTCCCTTTTTCGCTTCACTTCAAAGCGATCTGCGGTTGTCTGGCGATAACCGCGAGTGAGAAACGAAATCACTTTTTTCAAATCAAATAAGAGGGAGCGTTGAGGGCAACGCGAGGTTAAGCGTTGCGCGTTTTACCGTTACGTCACTGACGCTCCCTGTAATGTTTAACAAGCCTGTGGGAGGGTGTATGAGGATTCGTCTGTCTGCCGCACCAAGCGTCTGTGCAATTTTGTTGCTTGCTTCTTTTTTGGCTTTCGCGCAGGAAGCAAAAAAATCCGCCGATCTCACGCCGGAAAAACAAGCCGAAGAAAAATGGTTGCTACACGCGGCGGCGCAACAAATGACACAACAGGCCTCGGTCGCGCAAGATCAGGTCGTCTTTCAAGACATCAACGACATCGCGGTCTATCAACTCAACAACGCATTCCGCCGTCAGCCCGGTACGTTCGATTTGAACGGTTCGTCGCTGTTGCTGACGCCGAGCGGGAACGGTTACACCATGCGCAACGTGGCTCTCGCTTATTCAACCAATCTGGGCAGCAAACTAAATCTGACCGCCGCGCCTGCCGTCAATCCCAAACCCTCTGCCGAACCCGGCGATGACGCTTACCTCACACAAGACCTGGGTTTCAACTTCCCTTTTTACGGCGTGAATTACGCGCAGGCGTGCCTCGCCAGCAACGGCAATCTGACGTTTCGCGCCGCGGGACAGGCTTCGTCATCGGCTTTCGATGCTTCGACGACGAGTTCGACCGAATCGCTGGTCGAGTTGCGCAGCGGGCCGCCACGCATCGCCGCTTATTGGAACGATCTCGACGCGCGCGCCGCCGCGACCACGAGCTATAGCGGCATTTATATTCAGCGCGCCAGCGACCGCGTTACCATCACGTGGCACAACATCAGTGATTACGCAGCGAATCTGCGCGACGTGACGCCGGGCGTTCACCGCTTTCAAGTCGTGCTATTCAACAACGGACAAATCCTGCTGAATTACCCGCAAGTGCAACTCACGGCGAACGCGCTGGTCGGCTTAAGCCCCGGCTCGGCGTTGAATACGCCAACGCTTATCAACCTGAGCGCCGCCCCGACAAACATTTTCAATCGCGCGTTTGCCGAATTCTTCTCGCTCAATCCGGGCATTGATGAATTGGCCGTCGTCAAAACCTTTTACGCGACGCATCCGAACCGCGACACCTACGATTTCATTTATGTAATGACCGATTTCGATTACGACATCGCCGGTTCGCAAGCGAATTACCTGCCCGTGCGCAACGAAGTGCGCGGCATCGGCTTGCCGCAATTCAACAATGATCCGAATAACACTTTGGGCACGTCGCGGCTGCAAGGCGTCATCAGCTTGAGCAACATTCGCTCCCTTTATCCTGAGTTGCCTACGACCCGCGCGCTGGGCGGATACCACACGCTCAACCTGATGTTGCAACAAACCGGCAGGCGCTGGCTGGCCGGAACCACTTATACCGGCGGCGACGCGAGCTTGCTGTTGGGGCGCGACGAAGGTTTTTGGAATACGTTTATGCATACGCCCTCGGTGCTGGATCATCCGGCGGCACGGCGTTCGTCAGTGATGGAAGGCAATCTGTGGCTCGATTATCAGGATGGGCGCTTCGCTTCGAGCAGTCTGGCCGATGGGTTTTCGCTGCTCGATCAATACCTGATGGGTTTGCGCACGCCCGCGCAAGTGCCTGACACGTTCGTCATCACGAACCCCACCGCACCCGCTGGCGTAGACCGTGCTTACGGAGTACGCCCTGATCTGGTCGTGAGCGGCACGCGGCAAAACATCAGCATCAATCAACTCATTCAAGCCAATGGCAGCCGTTGGCCCGAACGCGCCAACGCACAACGCCAGTTTCGCGCGGCCTTCATTCTGGTCACGCAAGACCTATCGCAAGCCGGTGCGACCATCACGAAAATCACGCGCACGCGGTTGGCGTTTGAAAGCTATTTTGCGCAATCAACCGATTATCAGGCGAGCATCATTACGGGGTTGAGCGAACAGAACGCTTCGCTCGTCGTGGCTTCGGCTTCGGCGGCCAGCTATCAGAAATGTATCGCACCCGGCGAAATCACGGCGCTGTTTGGCACGGGGCTGGCAAACAGTACGGCGGCAGCCCGTACCATCCCGCTGCCTACGACGCTGGCTGAGGTGAGCGTATTCGTTGACGGCGTGGCTGCGCCGCTTTTTTTCGTGTCGCCCACGCAAATCAATTTTCAAGTGCCGCGCAACACCAAATACCAAACCGTTTCGCCCGGCCACCAATCGGCGACGGCGCTGGTCGAAGTCTATCTGAACGGAAAACTCGCGCGCACCGGCCCAACGCAAGTCGCGTTTGCTACGCCAGCGATCTTTACGCTCAATGCCACCGGTTCCGGTGCTGCTGCCGCAATTGACGCCCTTCGCAGCACCGCTGCTCCCTTCGACGCGCGGCAAGCTGATGGTTCGCCAAACATCCTTGCGGTCTTCGGTTCCGGCCTCGGCTGGGACGCGACCGACACCGACAACAACGTCGCGGGCAGCGTCACGGCTACGTTTAACGGCGCGGCAGGCAGTGTGCTTTACGCCGGACGCGCACCCGGTTTCGCCGGACTCAATCAATTCAACCTCCAACTTCCACCCGGACTCTCAGCGGGCACTTACACATTAGTCGTAGCGCGCAATGGCATCGCCAGCAGTCCGGTAAGCGTCACCGTGAAATGACCACTGCCTGAAGCAAAACCACAATTGCCGGTTTAGCTTTAAGTACAGAGAAACTAAGTTTCCTGCTATTCACGCTTCGCCGCGTATGCGGCGGCTGAATTTAGCCGTGGGTTTCAACCCACGGAAGGTCGTGAAAATTGCGTTCGTCGCGTCAGCGACGGTTGAATCATTGGGCGCATTCAGGTGTCGCTGACGCGACACGCAAACCATCCGCTACCATTCCGTGGGTTGAAAACCCACGGCTAAAGTCAGCCGTCGCTACGCGACGAAGAGTGCATACTAAAGAACTTAATTTTCGCCGTACTTACTACACGGGAAACTAAGTTTCTTGATATTCACTCTTCGCCGCAGAGCGGCGGTTGAATTTAGGCAGGTCGTTCACGGCCTGTACGGGATGATAAGGATTGTCTCGTCCCAGCGGGACGACGGAACCATCATTACCAATCAATCGTCCCGCGGGGACGAACGGGTTGCACCACCAGCGAGCAGGCCGTGAACGACCAGCCTAAATACAACCGC
>JANNUY010000084.1:0-2147 GCA_031414155.1 Acidobacteriota bacterium | reverse complement strand
GTGATGCGATAAATATGTTCAGTGCGATCACAACGCGCTTGCACACGTTGAATTACGCCGTCTTTGACTTCGGCGTTGTACAAAGTCGTTTCGAGCAAGAGCGTAATGTTCGGCTCACTCACGACCTTGTCATAAAGCAGCAAGTCCCACAATTCCCAACAACGCTGCGGATTGTTCGCCGCATCATCCAAACGAATTTCTTCGAGCAAACCGCCTTCGCGCCAACCGGGACGACCTTTGTGGTTGTTGGAACCGACGACGTGCATTTTGATTTCGCTGGATGAATTGCCGCCCAGCCGCGAACGATCTTGCACGAGTACGACTTTTGAACCGTGCCGCGCGGCACTGAGGGCAGCGAGGCAACCTGCCAATCCACCGCCTGCGACCAGCACGTCGCAATTCAACTCAACCAGTTTCATGTTGCGTTCGAGCGGAGCCGCCGCCAGATTGCCCGTCGGTGCAAGGCGTTGCATCTCCTGGCGAATTTGTTCCGCCGTGCGTTTGTCTTGATCTTGCGCCAGTCCATCCACTTGGATGAACATCGAATAGCCGGTCGCTCCGGCGCTCGTCGTTAAAAAGTCTCTTCGTTTCATTTCGTCCTCACAATCAAAATAGTTGGTAAATTATATGGGGAACTCTACCCAGCCACCTGTTTCAACCGATTGATTCGCCATCAAAATCGTAGCGCAGTCCATCAGTCCTACTTTCACATCACAAATCGTTTTTGCATCTTGCCTGCGCACGTGGTCAATGAACGACACCAGTTCATCACGTGTATCGTTGCCTTCGGCAATGTCTATTTCGAACGGCGCGCCGCGATGTGCCCACGGGTCGTTCGACAGCTTGAGCGTCTTGCCCGCTGTGACTACCGCTGCGTTCGCATCAGTCGAGTTTCCACCGCCTTCCCAGGCGACGATGTCGGTGCCTTTTTCCTGAAAGAGCAAACCTTTCGCGCTGGTCAGATAGAGGCTGCCTTTTGTCCCCATAATCAATTCTGCCGCGCCTTCATAAGCGTTGTTACACAGCGACGAATAATGCGCGCGCGCTGTATAAGGCTTGCCTTGCGCACCTTTCAATTCGTATTCATACACGCACGAGATATTGTCATAGACTTCGCGCCCATCACGAAAATATTCAATGCCGCCCGACGCCATCACCCGTTTGGGATGTGTGCCCAAAAACCAATTGGCTACGTCCATTTGATGGCTGCCGAGTTCGGCCATCAATCCGGCGGAATAGGCTTTATACAAACGCCAGTTGAGTTTGCGTTCGAGCTTCTGCCAACGCGCATCGCTTTTTGGCACCGGCACCGGACGCCGCCATGAATTGTTGCGATGCCATTGCGACTTGATAGAAACCACCTGCCCGATCATCCCCGCCGCGACCATTGCTTGCGCCTGCTTATAAATCGCATTCGCGCGCCGTTGCAGCCCGACTTGAAATACGCGCTTTGACGAAGCGACTTGCGCAGCCAACTTCTTTGCTTCGGCGACGGTGTAACACATCGTCTTTTCCAAAAAGACATCGCAGCCTGCGTTCAAGCAATCTACCGCAACTTGGTAATGCAGGTATAACGGCACTGCGATGACGACGGCGTGCGGCTTCAGCTCATCCAGCATCTTGCGATAGTCGCTGAAGGTTTTCGCCTGCGGCCCGGCGTATTTCGCGCCTTGTTCCAGGTGCGGCGGATAGTCATCGCAAACGCCCACCACCGTCAGCTCATCAATCGTAGTCAATGCACGTAATAAATCGGAACCGCGTCCGCCCGTTCCAATTACCGCTACACGCACGGGAGCATCATCAGCACATAATACCGCGCTCGCAGCCAATGTGACTCCAGCAGTTTCTAAAAATATGCGCCGTGTAACAGGCATAATGTTCATCGCCCCGCCATCAGGCGGAAAGCCTCGCTGAACCAGGTAAATATTCGTAACCATCTTTTTTTCCGCCTGATGGCGGGGCTACGAACATCAATACCATTCAACTTGCAGTTCATTGCAAGTCTTTTTTTCCAGATAATATTTCGCTTGCTCTTTCCCCATTGCCAGCAAAGCAGTCGAAAAGATTTCTGCTTCGAAGGCGTTTGCTGCTAAAACCAAACAAGTATCATCGCCAACAATAGCCCTACCGTTTAGTGGGTTTTCTAC
>JANNUY010000083.1:0-1546 GCA_031414155.1 Acidobacteriota bacterium | reverse complement strand
ACACGATTCACGCCTGCGAAGCGGGCAAAGACGTGTATTGCGAAAAGCCGCTCTCGCTCTTCGTCCGCGAAGGCCGCGCGATGGTCAGCGCCGCGCGCAAACACAACCGCGTAGTGCAAACCGGCAGCCAGCAACGTTCAGCGCCGCATTATCAGGAAGCCGTACAATTTATGCAGGAAGGCAAGCTCGGCGCGATTCATAAAATCACCGTGGGTTATACGCGCAACGCGATGCCTGGTTTCAAGCCCGTTGACGGAGTCACCAAAGAGCAACCCGCCGGACTCGATTGGGACATGTGGCTCGGCCCCGCGCCCAAAGTGCCTTACGACCCGTTCAAGTTTATGTATAACTTCCGCTGGTTTTGGGATTACAGCGGCGGCCAGATGACCAACTGGGGCGCGCACAATCTCGACATCGCGCGTTGGTTTCTCAAAGCGCAAGGCCCCAACGCCGTCGCCGCGTTCGGCGGACGTTACGAAATCAAGGACGGCGGTCAAACGCCCGACATACAGGAAGTTTTGTATAACTTCGACAACTGCGTCGTCACTTGGTCAGGCCGCGAAGTGAACCGCACGCGCGACGAATATCTCGCCTTTCACGGCACGCACGGCACGCTGAGTTTGTTACGCAGCGGCTATGTGATTGATCCCGAACCGTGGCGCAAGAAAGAAGCCGTGCTGCAACCGAAGGAAGTCAAAACGCAACCGAACGAAATGCAGAACATTCACATTCGCAACTTCTTGGATTGCGTCAAGAGCCGCCAGCGTCCGAACGCGGATGTCGAAGAAGGCCACTTGACCGCCGTGGTTTGCCACTTGGGCAACATCGCTACGCGGCTCAATCGCTCGTTGCAATGGGACGCGGCGAAGGAAGAATTCAAGGGCGATAAAGAAGCCAACGCGATGCTGTCACGCAATTATCGGGATCCTTGGCGCGCGCCGTGGAAGCTCGCGTAACCGATGTTTTCCCAACGCTTCATATGGGACTTAGCGCCCAACCAATTTACGCGCCTGCTTGACGAAAAGCGTCAGGCAGGCGCGCAATTGTTTGATCTCACCGCTTCTAACCCGACGCGCGTAAGCCTGTCATATCCGGCGAGCGAAATCCTTTCGGCTTTATCGAATGAAGCCGCGTTGACTTATGAACCCGCGCCCCGCGGTTTGCTCGTCGCGCGCGAAGCCGTGGCGAATCTTTATTACGCCGACCGTTTGCTCTCAGTCAGCCCCGAACAGATTCATCTCACTGCCAGCACCAGCGAAGCCTATAGCTTTCTTTTCAAGCTGCTCTGCGATCAGGGCGACAACGTGCTGATGGCGCAGCCGAGTTATCCGCTGTTCGATTTTCTGGCTACGCTCGAAGGCGTATCGCTCAAACCTTTCGCGCTTGAATACCTGCACCCGCACGGCTGGCAAATTGATTTTCTTTCGTTGCAGCAAGCCATTGACAAACGCACGCGCGCCATCATTCTCGTACACCCTAACAATCCGACCGGCTCGTTCATCAAGCGCGACGAACTCGCGCAAATCAATGCGCTCTGCCAGCAGCA
>JANNUY010000082.1:0-4962 GCA_031414155.1 Acidobacteriota bacterium | reverse complement strand
CACCGACGCGCCGGACGAAGTGATGTATTACGGCACGCGCAACCCTGAGCCAACCGTCAAGCAATGGCTGCCGCCGGTGCGTTTCAACGTACACTTTCGCTCGCTCACTTCGCCGCAAACCGTCCAGGTGCGTCTGACGGGCAATGTCAACTGCTGCGTTTTAACAGCCCGCAATCTTTCTCTGATGACGACGAACGGCCCGGCGCATCCGGGCCGCCGCCACGACCGCGCGGCGGCCCCAGAGCAGCCCCGTTGCCCAAAGCCGAACAGGCTTCGCCCGCGAATGCGCAACTCGCTGAACAAACCGTACAGCGTTATTTTCAACCGGTGGCTTTCAGCGGTGCGCCGACGATCACCAATACGCCACAGGGTTTCGATTTCTCGTGGAGGAAAAGTTTCCCGAACGACGCGCGCCTCACGCTTGAAGCCGCAGTCGAAGTCGCGCCTGACCGCGTAAGCCAACAAGACCGCGTGCAGCGCGTTGATCTCTCGCCACAATTCGCCTCAGCCTTTCAAACTGAAGCCAGTCAGGCCGATGAATCCGATTTCATCAAAGGTTTAACCATCGGAGCCGTGGTCTGGATGCTGCTCGTGTTGGCCGCCCTGGTGTTCGTGCTGTTCGACGCCCTGAGCCGCAACGAAGTGCGACAACGCCTGGCCTTGCGCCTGCTGTTCGGTGCGTTTTTCGTGTTCCTCGCGGTCAACACTTTGAGCGGTTATCAGGAAGTTTTGAACATCGGGACGAATACGCCGAACCGCTGGCTGACGATTGCGTTGCGGATGTTGATATTCACGTTGCTGATGGCGCTTGTCGCCCTGTTCGTTTATCTGGTTTGGATCGCAGGCCACGCGGTCGTCGCCCGTCGTGCCGGACGCCGCACCATCGCTTTTGAACTATTGCTGGCAGGCCGTTTCACGCACAGTTATGTCGCGCGGCAATTTTTGATCGGACTCTGTTGCGCCAGCCTTTATGCGCTCTTGCCTTATCTGGTCAAGGCGACGTTGTTTCGCGGCGCAACGATGGGCTTGCCGGATGATTTCGAAATTTTCGGCGCGCGTCTGCCTGCGTTGATGGCGTTCAGCGAAATCACTGTGCTGGGCATATTCCTGCTCTTCGCGTTTGGCGCACCGTTAATTGAAAGTTACGTCCCGCGCTGGTCGCTGGCGGCGCTGCTCGTTATCACACTCGGCGGTTGGACGATGTTCGATAGCGACCATTTTCCATACAGTGGCGGCGCGCAACTCGTGACGGGCTTGCTGACCGTGAGCTTGCTTTACTGGCTCTATCGCCAGCACGACTTGCTCGCGGTAATCGTCACGGTCAGTGCGGGTTACGCCGTGTTGCACGCCGCCGCGCTGTTCGCGCAACCCGTCCCGTCTATTCCTCTCAACGGCCTGATCGTATTCATCGCGCTGGTCGCTGCCGCGCTCGTCGCGTTGCTATTCGTCAAACGCGGCGCGGACTTGGATGAAAAACTTTTCGAGCCGCTGCACGTCGGCACTACTTCAATCGAACGCGAACGCCTCAAGGCCGAACTCGTCGTCGCCACGCGCGCGCAACAGCAGATGTTGCCCGCCGCGCCGCCGCACATTCCCGGCCTCGAAATCGCCGCGAGTTGCAACCCCAGCAAAGACGTAGGCGGCGATCTTTTCGACTTTCTCAAATTACCCAACGGACAATGGGGCATCGTCGTCGCCGACGTATCGGGCAAAGGCGTACCCGCCGCGCTTTACATGACCTTAACCAAAGGCGTACTCGCTTCCGTCACTGAATACGAATGCGACCCCGGTGCGATTTTGCGCGAAACCAATCGCCACCTTTATGAAGCCTGTCGCAAAAAAGTTTTCGTCACGCTGTTCTTGGGTGTTTATGACCCGGCGACGCGCGTGCTGACTTACGCCCGCGCCGGACACAACCCCACCGTCTATCGCAGCCGTTCGCGCAACCACACCGAATTGCTCAAGCCACGCGGCATGGGCTTGGGGCTGGCAGGTGAAAGAACTTTTAATCCCACGCTCGCTGTCGCTTCGTTGCAATTGCACACCGATGACGTGCTGATCTTTTATTCAGACGGCATCACCGAAGCGATGAATAACCAACAGGAAGAATACGGCGAGGAACGGCTGATGGAAGTGGCTGTGCAACACGATGGCTCGAACGCCACGACTGCGCATGATGCCGTGTTGGCGGACGTGAAAAACTTTCTCGGCAATGTCGCTCCGCAAGACGACCAAACGCTGGTCGTCTTGCGCGTATGCGAAACCTAAATCAAACCAAAAGGAAGTAGCCATGGGGAACACGGGGAAAGGCTTGGCAGTGAGACTAAATCGTCAACGCCAAGCTCATCCCATTTAAATGACTCCTCCCCAAAATCCCCGTGTTCCCCGTGGCTGAGTCTCTTTATCTGGAACTCGTCGTAACCGCCGCTACGACGGGTTGTGAAAGCCGTTCGGCGGGCACGACCTCTTTGGCTTGGCTCGCACTCGACCACAGCAATTTCATCACCGCCGCGCCCAATCGGTCGAAGTATTCCACCTGCAAATCAACCCGCTCATTGGCACGCAACGTAATCGTGGCGCTGTCTTCGCTGGCAAAATGATTCGTCCAGTTGTTGATGAGCAGTTCGCCGTTGACCCACAGCCGAACGCCTTCGTCAGAGAACGTATAAAACGTATAAGTCTCGTCATAGAGCGGCTCAATCTGTCCGCGCCAACGCACCGAAAAGCCATCGCGCTTAAGCCGTGAATCTGGCGCAGTAGTTCCCCAGTCGAAATCAATTTCACTGTCGAGCCGCGTGAAGCGGCGCAACGCCAAATCGTCCGTGTCAAAATAATCGGCCCGCAAGCCCAACGATACCGAAACCGGCGTTGGCCTTGGTGTGGGTGTCGGAGTTGGTGTGGGTGTGGGCGTTGGACTCGCAGCCTCATAGCGTGCCGTATAAGTTTTCGCCGCTAGCCCTGTTTGAATAATGCGGCTGCGTGCGCCGCCATCCGCCCAGTTCAAAAAGCTGACGCCATTGAAACTGGCAGGCGCGCTAATTTCGCGTTGCGAGTTGGCAATTGCCGTAATAGTGAAAGGCGTAAGGCGCTCGACGCCTTCGTAATTGATCGCCACGCCGGAAGGCACGCTGTTGAATTGCAACATCACAGTACGTGGCTTTATTTCGCGGCACTCCGTCAGCGAAGAAGCGCCCTGCCCATCCACCACGTTTGCGCACAACTCAAACGAAGTGTCGTCGCCGTGGTCGGGCACGGTAAACGTGCCCGTCGCGCCAGTGAAATTCAGAAAGTCGAAATGCGTGTGTTCGCCGTGATGCAACAACGCTTTCCACTGAATGCGCGCCGACAGGTCGCCCTCTTCGGCATCGCTGGCCGTCGCACTGAAACGAATCACATCGCCTGTGGCATAAAGCGTCGCCGCCGCAGGCGCTTGCAATGTCAACAGAGGCCGCGTATTGCCGACAACGATTTCGAGCGCGTCGCTGTGCGTTAAACCTACGGCATCAGTCACCGTCAGCCGCACCAGGAAATTGCCTGACTGTTCAAACACCTTGCGCGGATTCGCTTCGGTTGACGAGCTGCCATCGCCGAACGTCCACGCAAAGCCCAACGGTTGGCCTTCGGGGTCGAGACTGCCTGCGCTCGAAAATTGCACAGCCAGCGGCGGAGCGCCTTGCAACACGCCTGCCGAGGCTTTTGCCACGGGCGGCTGGTTCGCATTGCCGGTGTAACGCACGCGATAAACACCATGCACTTCGCCGAGGCCAATGTAATAAAGCTGTTCATCCGGCCCCATCAGCAATTGCACCGGGCCACTGATCGGAAAGTCATCGCTCGAAAAATCGTTTACCTTCGGGCGGCCTTGCGTGTCGAAAGTCAGATACTTGATCCAGTTGTTGTTGTAATCGCCAAAGAACAGCGCGCCGCGATAGCCCACCGGCCAAGCCTGACCCGTATAAAAAAAGCCCATCGTCAACGAAGCGCCATTCACATCGCGTCCGTAACCGTAAAGCGGCGGCGTGACGGCGGCATCGGTGCCTTCAGCGGCGTAAAGCTGCTGACACGGCCCACTCGTGCGCGGGTTGTCGGCGTAAAGCTCTTGCCGTTCGTTCTCGCCACCAAAGCCGCCTTCGTAACAAGGCCAGCCGAAATTTTTGCCGCGCCCGACATTGATCTCTTCCCACGTGCCCCAGCCCACGTCACCGATGAACGGCTCGCCCGTAACGGGATGAAAGGTGAAACGAAACGGGCTGCGCAAGCCGTAATTGAAAACCTTCGACGCATTGCTCTGCGGGTTGCCGTCATAAAACGGATTGTCCGCGAGGCCTGCACCCGTGAGCGGATCAATCCGCAGCAGCTTGCCCGCGAGGCTGTTGAGGCTTTGCACGCGCAAGGTGCGCGGGTCTACGTTTTTCCACGAACCGCCGTCGCCATTGCCGACATACAGCTTGCCGTCGGGGCCGAAGGCGACCGTGCCAATCGTGTGCGCAGGGAAATCATCAGCCAGGCAATCCTGCACGTAGCCGGTTGCATTCTGGCAAGCGACGTTGGCTTGATCGTCAGGGCTGTTCGGGTTGCCGCTGTTCGCCAACGTGCTGTTTTTGCCCAGTAACACTACGCGCTCGCCATTAGCCGTGGCAGCTTTCAGCGGATTCGCGGCTTCAGCCGTCACGCGCAACAAACGCGCGACGCGCGCGCCATCGCCATCGGGCGGCGCGCCGGGCGGGTCGTAAACATAAAGCAAATAAACATAAGGCGTCGCGGGAAAGTTCGGGTGCAAAGCCAGTCCGAGCAAGCCGCGGTCACCGCTCTGATTGACTTCGTTAGACAAGTCAATGAAATGTTCCGGCAGCCACGCGCCGCCCTGCCATACGCGAACGACACCGCGTTTTTCGGCAATGAATAGCGCGCCATTCGGCCCAAAAGCCATCGCCGTGGGCAAATCCAAACCTTCTGAAATAA